>CAYNRO010000025.1:3629-6799 GCA_964399845.1 uncultured Candidatus Saccharibacteria bacterium
AATGATCAATAATCTCCCCCTCTCCCCGAAGTCAGTCTTCTACAGAATGTAGAAGTCTGACTTCTATAATAATCAGTGATAAATAATCAATCCTCTTTTCTCAAAAACGGATTTTCCCTTCCCGCTTCTTTATCAAATGGAGCTATCTCTGCAAAAGGCGTAAGTTCTTTTAAATCTTTTCTCTCTAAAACATCGAAGTCTATGTTTATCTCTGGGTATCGCGGGAGATTTAAATTCTCTGAAGATGATCTCGGTATTATAGAAACCAAATCTTGCAATCTATGACCCTGCCACAGAACAAGTATTGTGACCAAAACCATCCCTACCAGAATTAAGATTAAATAAACTTGTCTTTTTTTCTCTGCTTGAATAAATTTAATTGCCATATACTAATACTAGTTAATAATCAATCATCAATGACGATTGATTATTGTGTTTTATAATGATGTGTTTTTAAATGTAAATCAAACATAAATAAATCTCTACCCTCGGCCGCTCCCATCTCCTCTGCCTCCTGGGTAACATCTGAAGAGAAACCAATTGAATTTATTTCAATTATGCGCGCGCTTTTATGAGTTGCTGATAGGAAATCTTTAAATCCAGCATAAGAACCGAAAACACTAATTGAAAAAGGGATTTGCATAATATCGTTTTTGCTCTTTTCTATGGCATCTCCTGGCTGAGCATTTTCTTGTTGTTCTGTTTGTTTTGCAGGAGAAGTACTTTGTACAGGAACTGTCTTTCCCAAACCTGACAGAGAAGAATCCTCAAGATTTATCCCTTCTAAGATTAAACCATTTTTAGAACTATTTTGCTGAATAAAATTGAATAAAGCTGATATAGAAAATTCAACAGGAAGCGCAGCGTCTATTTTTTCAACCTCTTCTTGATGTTCTTCTAATCTCAACGAAAGGCTTCGTAATTTGGCAAAATGCTCTTCAGCAGATGCAATTTGTTCTTTCTTGGCCTCTAGGGTTAATTTTAAATCCTCGAATGTGTTATATTTTGGCAACCAAAGATAATAACCACCTAAAAGCGCGAGGAATAGGATAAAAACAGCGACAACGCTGATAATAGGTATTGAACGAAACATTATTTAAATACCTGGTCGTCAAAGGCGAAAGAGAGGGAAAAACTCACACCTCCTTCTTCGTCTATTGCAACACCAGATATGTTTATGCTCTTAACAACCTCTTTTTCTTTAAATATTCCTAGTTGGTGCTCAAGAGCTACAAAACTTTCTGCTCGACCTGAGACTCCTACTATGTTTCCCTGAGAACTAAATTCAAAATCAGAAAACCAAACATTGGGATGAATTGTTTCTTGGAAAAATTCAAAAACTTTTTCTGTGTCCTTATGTCCTGACATCAATATTTCGAAATCATTTATTTTCTCCTTATACAAACTAAGCTTTGTTGTCTCTTCTTTTATGCTATTGCTTAATACCTCAGAAACATTAGAACTTGCCAACTCTTCGTTAAGCTTTTTGGAAGTCTGTATGAAATAAATATAACTGCCCAAAAGAACTATAAATAAAATGAGCGCAAAAGCCAAAAGGATGATTGCCCATAAAGGAGCTTTAATTTCTCTTCTCGGAGTAATTTCTATTGCCATGCTTTTTTACCTAAACATTTTAACTTATTAATTTTTCGGCTAAAATATTTAAATGTTTAAATGTTAAACTTATTGAAGTCCTTTTAATGCTAACCCTAATGCAATAGCGTAAGACGGTCCTACTGCTTTTAATGCGTTATCAAGCATATCAATATGCTGAATGTTAGAAAAAGGATTTACGATCGTTATTTCTTTTTTAAGTTTAGTTGCAAAATATTCTTTTAAACTCGGCAACAAAGCCGTGCCTCCCGCCAAAATAATTTTTTCTACTTCTTTACCTTCGTCTCGATAAAAACTCCTAAAAGTTTTTTTCGATTCCTCTAAAATTAAATCAACCACAGGAATTAAGATTTTTCTAATTTTCACTGCGTCTTCGTCTTCTTTTTCAAACGAGAGTCCTTGCATTATTTTCACTGCCTCTGATTTATTATAACCAATATTTAAAGATTTTGCCACTATTGATGTCAAGTCGTTTCCTCCGGTGTTAAAACTATAGCTTTTCTTTAAAATTCCATGGTCCACGATACTACAAGTTGTGGTCCTGGCTCCAATATCTATCAAGCTAACTATTTTTTTCCTATCCTCTCCTATGACCGAAGCCCTTACAAGAGAAAACACTTCTGGTTCCAAAACCCTTGCTATCAAATTAGAAGCGCTTGCTATTACCTTATACTGCTTAATTACATTATTCGGTATGGCAGCTACTAAAATCTTAAGCGGCGTTTTAGCAATCTCCCCTTTGATTACTATCCAGTCCAAAGTCACCTCGTCTAATGGAAGCGGAACATATGACCTAATGCCATACCTTATCGCTTCGGGAATTTCATCTTTGCTCATTGCTGGCAACTTGATTGTTGTGAAAAAACTCGAGAAATCAGGAATAGCAAAATTCGCTTCATTCGTTTTAATCCCTGCCTCCAGATTAATCATCTGAATTGCTTTAGCTGTATCTTGGTCAGAGAGAAGAAGCGTTTTTTCTTTGAATACCCTAAATGGCCTTTTCCTGATAAACGGCGTTTTGACTTCTCCGTAATTTTTGAGGCTGATACCTTTTTCGTTTTTCGCAAGCTCAACAATTCTAATCGAAGAAGTGCCGATGTCTATTCCCAAAAACTGCTTTGGGCGTTTATTGAAAAATTTTAAAAGCATTGTAATACATTGCGTAATTTAAGATATTGTAATCATAACACATTAAAAATAAAACAAGTATGTGGAAAAACTACCAGTCGGCTATCCGATAGCCGACCTGTGGAGGAAAGTGTGGAGGTCAAACCTCCACACTTTTTACTTCCACGACCACGTGGAAGTCTGACTTCTATTCCCCTTGAAAGTCTGTGCCCTAATAATGTAGAATTAAATCATGCGAAAAACTTTAACCATCATCAAAAATTCCATCCTCGATATCCTCTTTCCCAAATTCTGTTTGAATTGCAACAGAGAAGGACAGTGGCTCTGTGAAGATTGTTTTTCTCTAATTGATATCTTCGAAAAACAATATTGCCCATCAACCACAAAATTAGCTGGTCTTTATTGCGCCACTTCCTACGATAATTTTA
>CAYNRO010000026.1:0-1435 GCA_964399845.1 uncultured Candidatus Saccharibacteria bacterium
TTATTAAGTTTAACCAATAAAGGGTTTTTTTCTTTATCGTGGATATTTAACTGATCGTCATCGATTTTTTTAACATCGCCGATATTAATCGTTTTTAAATTTAATCCCCAAAACAAAGAATATAAATCATAAGCCTTAGAAAACAAATCTTTTGCTGTTTCTTTGTTTTCTCGCTTCAATTCTTTTGTGCCAACCTCTATCAATCTCATAGAAGTTGCCAAAAGATGTTTACTGATACACCACACCTCCCCTTCATAATCTTTAATAATTTTCTTCAATAATTCTTTTCTCATTTCTCGAATTTCTTTTAACAAGTCAAAATATTTATCTTTTTTAGTTTTAGCTCCTGTAAAAAACAAATGTTCCTCAATACTTACTAAATTCATAATAGCAATACTCAAATCTTCATCGGCCGACAGGTCAAGTTTGTTCTCTTTAGTTATTTTTTCCACTTTTTCTAATAAATTCTTATATTTTTCTTCTAACATAATTTAGCATTTAGTAATAAAATAAAAAATTACACTGATAATAAATAAGAATAGAATTGGGACAACAACTTTTTGAAAAGAAAAATAAACCCTGTTATTGTTTCTCTTTTTTAATAAATTGTGAAGCCAAACACTAAAGGTAAAAGCCAAACTTCCAAAGAAAATACCCACTAAGAGCTTATTAAATCCCCAAAGTTGATCACAGGACTGATCAACAAACCCTACCCAGTAAAGAGGAAGAATAACAATTGCGTAAAACAAGATAGAAACTAAAAATTGGCGAAAATTAAATTTGATATTCTTTTTATCTAACCAAGCAAGAAGCCAAATAATTAAAGAGACAATTAGTCCACCAACCCAAATACCGGAAATAGCGTCATCAATCCCAAGCCAGCGTGAAAGTCCAACCCCACTAGCTACAGCTACTGAGCAAACTGGACAAACTGCCAGAACATAGAAAGGAAAAAATAAAACAGTTGTGAATAGAAAAATTAAAATATTCTTCATTTTTCTTTATTATGTTTGTCGCTGATTAAATCAGCTAAGGTTATTGAGCTCAATGTAGAATTCAAAGCGTCTTGAATTTTTTCCCAAACATTTTTTACTGGACACTTCTTTCTTCTTCTTTGATAAGAACAATCTTTCTTGCAAGGAATTGAAAACATTGTGTCCTCCAAGGTCTTTAATATCTTCTCTATGCTAATTTCTTTAGGAGGACAGGCCAAGTAATACCCTCCCTGAGAACCCCTCTGTGCTTTTACTAAGTTGCCTTTTTCTAATTTTGAGACTATCTTTTCCAAAAAACCAAAAGGGATGTCTTCTTTTTCAGAAATTTCTTTTATAGAACAAATTTTTTTGTTATTTGCTAAATATACTATAGCCCGCAGGCCGTAACGAGATCTATTTGAAATTCTCATAATTTAAATCATACTAAATTAGTCTGGATT
>CAYNRO010000026.1:1535-4113 GCA_964399845.1 uncultured Candidatus Saccharibacteria bacterium
AACGTGGTTTTTTTGTAGCCCTGCTTTTCCCAGAAAGAATCTTCCGGAAAAAAATTTAAGATGGTTGTCCTTAAGTACTTGCCGAAACAAATACAAATATTGGATTCCCTTTTAAATAAGTATAGTCCAGAATCTGACTAGAAAATCACAGGGCTATTTTCAGATTATCACTTCAAAACTACGAGTCAAGCCCTAAAACTTTAACCATTTGCTTGATTAGAGAAACTACCACTGGAGGTGGCATTAAACTATAGGAAGAAATATTGTTATCATCTAAAGTTTGCCAAGGCTTTTCAGTTGTCTTGACGACTTTTTTGTCTTTGTCCCAGTCGCAACAGTATTCTGGCGTAATTTCATAATCATTAACAAACTCTTCGGCAGAATCTGCTGGCACAGAATTTCTCAGAAGAATTTTTGGCACTCCATACAATGAAAAAGCTTTTTTCATTAATTCTTCGTCTATTTTCAATCTTTCTCTGATAGGCTCTATGCCCAATTCATCTCCTTCTTTGGTAACCATTCTCACCCCTTCGCAGTCAGCACCATCGCCTATAAGATAAAATTCCTTTTTCTCCTCGTCATAACCAACTTTTTTGGTTGGCAAAAGTTTCAAATTTCTTGAAGTCTTGCACAAAGGACAAATCACCCTATATTTTATTCTTTCGTCAATAACTGTTTCAGGAACATCAATCAGCACAAAAATATCAGGGTCTTGCCTATAATCAACCAAATCTCTGAAAAAAAGCGAATATGAAATTTGATCCATATCTCTCGGAAAACCATCAATAAAAAGCGCTTTGCCTTTTTTCTTGGCTATTTCTCTCTTAACTAAAGCCAACACAAGTTCTGAAGGCAAAAGCGTTTTAGTGCTTCTATTCTTCAGGCTTTCCAATATTTCATCTAAAGGTAAAAATCCTCTATAATTTTTTTCTAAAAAAGAAACTAATTCTTTTCTTTTTTCTTCGTCTTTCCAGACATCATCTAAATCTCTTACCATGTCGCCTATTGAGAAATGTTCTATTCTGTCTTTGTCAACAATTTCTTTAAACATTTTGGCGTAAGTTCCTTTGCCCGAATTCTTTTTGCCCAATAGATAAGCAATAAAAGTTTTGTTTTTTAAATATTCTCTGAGTTTTTTTATTTCTGGGCCTGCCTTAAGCTCAAAGTATTCTTGCCTTTGACTAACATCAGTTAAATCAAATTCTTTTGAAGAATCAATTTTAGTCTTAAAAATAGGAAATTCAATGTCTTTCATAAAATTATTATTAGTTATTGTTGTTAGTTGTTATTGCTAACTTCAACGTAAAAATTGTTTCCATCAGAAACAATTTCTATGTTTTTATTTATGTCATTTCTAAAAATATTTATACCAAATTTTTCGAGCCTTGCCAATACTTGTTCAGTAGGATGGCCATAGGAATTCTCGCCAACTTGAATCACGGCAACCTCAGGACTTACTAAAGAAAGAAAATTGTCGCTGGTTGAATATTTTGAACCGTGGTGTCCAATTTTTAGAACATCAGAATCTAAATAAATATTTCTTTCTATTAATTTATCCTCTGTATCAAAGCCAGTATCTCCTGTAAAAAGAAATGAGTTCTCTCCATAGACCAGACGCGCAACAATAGAAGTTTCGTTGCTATCCTCAATTCTTTCTTCATCTAAACTTTCGAAAGGATGTAAAATATCGATATAACCATTCTTGAGTTTAATTTTTAATCCTTGTTCTGCAATAAAAATAACAGCTTCTTCTTCTTGGATTAATTTCTGCCATTCTTTATGTTCGGCTGCATTACGGACAACACCTGTCCATAGAATATTTTCTACATCATATCTTTTTAAAATTTCCATTAATCCAGACATATGGTCATATTCTGGATGAGTTAAAATTATTAAATCTATAGTTCTATCGTAAAATGGCATTTCTGCTGCCAATTTTTCTAAAACAGCTGATCCGGGACCGCCGTCAATCAAAATTTGTTGCTTTGATGAAGTTTCGATAAATATGCTATCCCCTTGCCCAACATCAAAAAATACAACCCTGAGGTTTTTGTGCTTGCTTAAATCGTAAACAGCTATCCATAGAAGCATATTAAAGCAAACAAGAATCCCTAATATAGCCCAAACTAATTTTAATCTTTTCTTCAACAAAGTTAATACTGATTAAATGATATTAAATAGCCCAAGCTCATCTTTCATAAGATGGTCTTGGGCTATAACAAGCTATAACTTATAGCTTGACTAGTCGTCTTTTCCGAGAATCCTAAACATTTTAGTTCCACAGACAGGACAAGTTCCAGTTGCAGCTCTTCTTTTAACTTTACCCTTGCCTTTCATTGGAACAATTTTAGGATCAACTAATTTTTGTTTCTTTTTGCATTTTACGCAATAACCAATGTATTCTTTATCCATAATATTATAATTTAAAATATAATAAATTTTTTAAATCGACCTTTGCCCTCGGGCTTTTAATTTTCTCTTGATATGAAATAAAAACATATCTTTTGTCTATCCCGAGAATTCCGACTTTATTTTCTTTAATTATAGCCTACTTTAAGCAAGAATAGTAGTCAACCCC
>CAYNRO010000026.1:4213-5424 GCA_964399845.1 uncultured Candidatus Saccharibacteria bacterium
GTCAACCCCACAAAATACCCAATTAACGTTTACACAAGAATGCAATCTGGTGTTCAGTTTTCTATAATCTCGCTTGCTTCAATCGCCTCTTTAATTATTTTAACACTTTCTATGCTTTTTTCTAATTCTTTTATTGTTTCCAATTTTCCTGCAGCGGTCTGTGGTTTTGGCGCAAACACGCTACAGCAATCTTCATAGGGTTCTATTGATATTTCAAAAGTCCCGATTGTGCGCGCCAATTCAATTATTTCTTCTTTATCCTGGCCTATTAATGGCCTCAACAAAGGCATATCTATTGCATCTTGTATTATATTAATATTTGGCAATGTTTGAGAAGCCACTTGCCCCAGACTATCGCCCGTGACTATTGCTTGGCAATTTTCTCTTTCAGCAATTTCTTCTGCTATCCTGAGCATTAACCTACGATAAAGCAAAATTCTGTATTTAAGAGGGGCTTTTTCTTTTATTTCAAGTTGCGCTTTATAAAAAGGAACAAAATATACTTTAAGGTTTGGTTGGTAATTTAAAAAGACTTTTGCTAATTCTTTAATTTTCTCAATTCCCTGCTTTGAAGTCAAGGGAACCGAGTGAAAATTCAACCATACATTTTCTGCTCCTCTTTTGGCAATTAGATAAGATGCCACCGGAGAATCAATTCCACCCGAGAGTAAAGACAAAATTCTCCCGCTACTGCCTATCGGAAAACCGCCTGCTCCTTTTTGTTTCTTAAAATACAAAAATGTTCCTTCTCTCCTAATTTCAACAAAAATTTCTATTTGCGGATTTGTTAAATCAACTTTCCTCTTAATATTCTTAGCTATCCTTTTAATAACATCATCCCTATCTTCTTTTAATATATTTTTTTCCATTCTAAACCTAATGCCAAAAGTTTCATCTTTTTTTATCCACTTTTCATAATTCTCATCTACAAATGTTGAAAATTCTTCTAAACCTATTTCTGGGAAATAGGAACTTTTCGCAAACCAAACAATCCCGAAAATCTTTCTAATTTCTGGCATAGCTTTATCAACTTCTTTGGTGGATATAAAGATTCTCTCCCTAGACGGATCAATTTTAAAATCTATTCCTTTCTTATCAAGAAAAAAACAAATATTCTTTTCTAGCTTTTTTTGGAATAGCTTTCTTACTCCTTCTGATTTAAGGAATATCTCTCCAAACGCTATTAATATCCCTTCTTTGAATTCTTTTTT
>CAYNRO010000026.1:5524-6652 GCA_964399845.1 uncultured Candidatus Saccharibacteria bacterium
TTTATTCCCTTTATATCTATCTACCACAGCTGAGCACAAATTACTACGATAGCGAATCATAGCCTTAATCTTTAATGGAAATTTTGGCTTGTCTTTCATAATCCAATTAACATCTTTTGCAATTAATTCTTTTCTATATAACTCTTTTTCGTTTTTGGAAACAATCAGTGTATTTTTGTTAATATCCTTTTTCACAACATAATACGGACCGCCTGAAAAACCTATCCCCTTTCTCTGTCCAATCGTATATGCCCATAGCCCTTTGTGTTCACCAATAATATTGTTGTTAGAATCAAGAATCTTGCCTGGATTTTGTTTTAAATAATCTTTTAGAAAATTAATTAGATTAGATTGCACAAAACAAATTTCTTGTGAATCAGAAATATTTTCCAAAGGCAGATTAAAATCTTTTGCTAATCCAAGAGTCTCTTTTTTTGTGTACCCTGCCAAAGGAAATAAAGTTTTGCCCAAGAGCTTAGGAGTTAATTGCCATAAAAAATAGGATTGGTCTTTGCTTTTGTCTTTTGCCCTTAATAATCTTTGATTCTTTATCCTAACATAATGCCCTGTCGCTATAAAATCAGCTTTAAGCTCTTTCATTTTTTTAAATAGAACGCCAAACTTAATTTCTTTATTACAAGCAACACAAGGATTAGGAGTTCTGCCTTGCTGATGCTCTTTTGCAAAAGGTTGTATTATTTTTTTATCAAACTCTTTTCTTAAATCAATACTTAAAAAATCTATCCCCAACATTGCAGCAATTTTTTTAGCTCTTTTTTCGCTTTGTTTAAAATTAGGCGAATCGTAGAGGTTCATAAAAATTCCGACAACGTCAAAACCAGCTCCCTTTAATAGAGCTGCTGCAACCGAACTATCTATCCCGCCTGACATTCCTAATACTACTTTTTTATTTCCCTTCCTCATCTTTATAATATCTTTATAGTATTATCATAACCAATATATCTAATAATACAAAAATCTTTTAAAATATCAAATTTTTTAATCCCTAAAATACAAAATCGGCAGGGAACGGCAAAGCATTCGTAGAAAGGCATAAAAGAGATTGTATTCTGGGAGAGAGATACAGAATCTGCTTCACACCTTTCTTGCTTTACCGTTCTCTGCCGA
>CAYNRO010000027.1:0-6542 GCA_964399845.1 uncultured Candidatus Saccharibacteria bacterium
TTAGCTTTTTTTTAGGGTTTAATTGTGCTATTATTATGAATTAGATATATGATTTCTAAAAAATATAATCCTCAAAAAATTGAACCAAAATGGCAGAAATTTTGGGAAAAAGAAAAAATATTTGAAGCGTCTGACAAGTCTAAAAAGAAAAAATATTATATCTTAGTTGAGTTTCCTTATCCTTCTGGAGAGGGCTTGCATGTGGGCCATTGCAGAAGTTATGTTGCCTTAGACATATTGGCGCGCAAAAGGAGAATGCAAGGATTTAATGTTCTATTTCCTATGGGCTGGGACGCTTTTGGTTTGCCGACAGAAAATTATGCTGTTAAAACAGGAATCCATCCAAGGATAGTTACTAAAAAAAATACCACGAATTTTAAGAAACAGCAGAAAAAATTAGGGCTTTCTTTTGATTGGAGCAGGGAAATTAATACCACAGACCCATCTTATTATAAATGGACTCAATTTATTTTTTTACAGCTTTTCAAAAAAGGTCTTGCGTATAAGTCCAAGATAGCGATAAACTGGTGTCCCTCTTGTAAGATTGGTTTGGCAAACGAAGAAGTTGTTAATGGCTGTTGTGAGCGTTGTGGTGAAAAGGTGATTAGAAAAGAAAAAGAGCAATGGATGCTGAGAATAACCAAATACGCAGAAAGGCTAATTAAAGACTTAGATAAAGTTGATTATCCGGAAAGGGTTAAAATTTCCCAAAAAGAGTGGATAGGCAAGAGCCAAGGAGTAGAAATAAAATTCTCAATCTTGAATTCGAAATCGTCGATTTCTGTTTTTACAACAAGAGCAGATACTTTATTCGGGTGCACTTATTTAGTTTTGGCTCCAGAGCATCTGCTAATAGAAAAGCTAAAAACACAAATTACAAATTACAAATTTGTTAAAGATTATATCCAGAAATCAAAAGCAAAAACAGAAAAAGAGAGAGTCGGCCAGGATAAAGATAAGCAAGGGGTAGAATTAAGAGGAATTAAAGCGCTTAATCCTGTTAACAACAGAGAAATTCCTATTTTTGTGGCTGATTATGTTCTTGCGAGTTACGGCACAGGAGCAATTATGGCTGTGCCAGCGCATGATCAGAGAGATTTTGATTTTGCCAAAAAGCATAGTCTTTCTATCATTGAAGTCATTAAACCATATCAAGAAAAAGATGAACTAAGAAAAGAAGCTTCAGCGATAATTTCCGGGAATAGTTTTGAAAAAGCGTATGCCGGCGAAGGGCACTTAATAAATTCGGATAGATTTACTGGAATGGATTTCAGGGATGCTCAACAAAGAATACAAAATTGGTTAGAAGAAAAAGATTTAGCTAAAAAAATTGTGTATTACAAATTAAGAGATTGGGTTTTTTCAAGACAACGTTATTGGGGAGAGCCGATTCCAATGATTAGATGTGAAAAATGCGGATGGGTACCTGTGCCAGAAAAAGATTTGCCCGTTGAATTGCCTAAAATCAAAGAATATAAACCAACAGATTCGGGAGAATCTCCTCTTTCAAAAATTCAAAAATGGGTTAATGTTAAATGTCCTAAATGTGGTGGAAGTGCTCAAAGGGAAACTGATGTTATGCCCAATTGGGCTGGTTCTAACTGGTATTATATTCGTTTTTGCGACCCGCAGAATAATAAAACTTTGGCTTCTCAAAAATTGCTGAAACAATGGATGCCTGTGGATTGGTATAACGGGGGAATGGAACACACTACCTTGCATTTGCTTTATTCTCGTTTTATTTATAAATTTTTATGGGATATTGGAGTAATACCAAAATCAATTGGTTCCGAACCTTATAAAAAAAGAACTTCGCATGGAATAATACTTGGACAAGGAGGAATTAAAATGTCAAAATCAAAGGGTAATGTGATTAATCCTAATGAAGTGTTGAAGGCTTACGGGGCTGACGCTATGCGAGTTTATGAGATGTTTATGGGTCCTTTTGAACAAATGATTCCTTGGGATACAAAAGGCATAAAGGGAATACAAAGATTTTTAGATAAAGTTTGGAATATATGTTCTGAATTTTTTATTAGAAAAGAAAAGAAAAATAAAAGTTCTGTTGAATTGGAAAAAATGCTTCATAGAACAATAAAGAAAGTTTCAGAGAATATCGAAAGTTTAAAGTTTAATACAGCGGTTAGTTCTTTAATGGAATTTTCTAATGCTTGGCAACATAATATAAGCGATTTAAGCGAAAAAGATTTTAAGTCTTTTCTGAAAATTCTAACTCCTTTTGCTCCGCATATTGCAGAAGAAGCTTGGAATAAGGGTGGTTACAAAGGAAGCATCCACAGGCAGAAATGGCCTGAATATAATTTAGAAATGGCAAAAGAGAAAGTCCTAACACTAATTGTTCAGATAAACGGAAAAGTTCGCGCTAAAATAGAGATAGACGAAGATGTTTCTAAAGAGGAAGCTGAAAAGATGGCTTTGTCGCAAGAGAAAATAATAAGATATATTAATAAAAGAGAAATTAAAAAAATAATATTTGTTTCAGGCAAGTTAATTAATTTTGTAATATGAATATAAAAAAAGTTGTGATAGCTGCGGCTGGAGAAGGGACTCGTATGTTGCACCTTACCAATGGTAAACCCAAACATCTTATCAATGTTAAAAAAAGGCCATTTTTAGCATATTTATTAGATAATCTTTTTGTAGCTGGATATAGAGACTTGATCTTAATTGTCGGTTATAAACAAGAGTTGATAAAAGAATTTTTAGAGAAATACAAACCACCTCTTAAAAGTTTAAGAAAAAGTCAATACAAAATTAGAATGGTAAGTCAGTATGAAGTTTTGGGACCTAAAAGTAAAATATATGGCACTGCTTGTCCGCTGATGTGCGTGAGCCCTTTTAGAAATCATAACAGAGGAGAAATTGTGGGGAAAAGCCAATTTGTGTACCTTTGTGGCGATAATCTTTATTCAGCTCGAGATTTAAAAGAAATCAACACAAACGGAAAATATAATTACTTGGCAGGTGTTTATAACAAAAATCCTGAAAAATATGGCGTGCTTGTTCGAGACAAGGAATTCTTGAAAAAAATCGTTGAAAAGCCAAAAGATTTTGTCGGAAATTTGATTAATGTCGGGCTTTATAAATTTACCTATGAGATATTTGAAAAGCTAGAAAAGATTCAAAAATCTCCTCGGGGAGAATACGAAATTACAGATGCGGTCAATCTTTTGGCTAAAGACAAAAAAGTTAAAATTAAAACTATAAAAGATTATTGGTTAGATTTTGGTAATCCAGCGGATGTCATAAGAATCTCTTATTTTCTAAAATCTTTTAAAAAATTCAAAAACTTTTTCTGGAAACAAAAACGTTTTGAAACTATTTCTTTTAGAGCTAGGGATGTTGTTGAAAAAACAATAAAATTTTTAGAAAGGGGACAGATTATAGTTTCTCCGACAGATACTGTCTATGGTCTTCTGGCAGATGCTGAAAACGATAAAGCTGTTGAGAAGATTTACGAAATGAAGCAAAGGGATAAAAGAAAAGCAATGCCTGTTTTTGTAAAAGATATAGAAATGGCAAAGAAGATAGCTAAAATAGACAAAAAAACAGAAAGGCTTCTGGGAGAAGTCTGGCCTGGGAAAATAACAATAGTTTTAAACAGAAAAGAAAAATCAGGTTTGTCAAAATTATTGTTTGGCAAGAAAAAAACAATTGCTTTAAGAATTCCAAATCATAAATTGGTTCTTGAAATAATTAAAAAAATAGATAAACCGTTGATTGGAACTTCTGCTAATATTTCTGGCAAAGGATCTTCGACAAAAATTAAAGAAATTTTAGAACAATTTGAGAAGCAAGACATAAAACCAGATTTAGTACTAGATGCTGGAGATTTACCCGAAAATCTGCCTTCAACTATTATTGACTTTAGTAATCACAAGCCCAAGATCTTAAGAAGGTGAAAAAAATACTATGAATATTCAAAAAATTGATCCAAAAATCGCAGAATTAATTGAGAAAGAAAAAGAGAGACAAGCCACAACATTGGAAATGATTCCTTCAGAAAACCACACTTCATCGGCAGTTAGAACTGCTTTGGGTTCAATTTTAACTGACAAATATGCCGAAGGATATCCTGGAAAAAGATATTATGCTGGTTTGGAATTTTATGACAAAATCGAAACTATTTGCCAACAAAGAGCTAAAAAATTGTTTGGAGTGTCTTATGCAAATGTCCAGCCCTATTCTGGTTCGCCGGCAAATCAAGCGGTTTATTTCGCTGTTTGTAATCCAAAGGACACTGTAATGGGAATGTCTCTTCTGCACGGAGGACATTTAACGCATGGATGGAAAGTCAATTTCTCTGCTAAATATTACAATTCAGTTCAATATGGCCTTGATAAAAAAACAGACCTTTTTAATTATCAAGATATAGAAAAATTAGTTAAAAAGACAAAACCAAAACTTATGTGGATTGGGGCAACTGCGTATCCTCGTATTTTTGATTGGGAAAAATTGGCAAAGATTGCTGATGCTGTCGGGGCCTATCTGGCTGCAGATATTTCTCATATTGCTGGTTTAGTCGTTGCAGGGGTTCATTCGAGCCCTGTTCCCTATGTTCATATAATTTCAACTACCACGCATAAAACATTAAGAGGACCTCGAGGAGGGATTATAATGGTTACAAAAAAGGGGATTGAGAAAGATTCAGATCTTCCTAAAAAAATTGATATGGCTGTTTTCCCGGGTTTGCAAGGAGGGCCACACGAGAACAATATTGCTGCTATTGCAGTTTGTTTGCAAGAAGCGTCAAAACCAGCCTTTAAGGAGTATGGGAAACAGGTTATAAAGAATTCTGCAACATTAGCTTCAGAGCTTTTGAAATATGGATTTAACTTAGTTACAGGCAATACAGAAAATCATTTAATTTTAATTAATTTAAAAAATAAGAAGATTTCAGGTCAAGATGCTCAAGACAGATTAGAAAAAGCAGGAATTACAGTAAATAAAAATACAATTCCTTTTGACACAAATTCGCCCTTTAATCCTTCTGGAATGAGGCTTGGAACGCCTGCCATAACAACCAGAGGAATGAAAGAAAAAGAAATGAAAACAATTGCTGTTTGGATTAATGAAGTTATTGCAAAGCCAAAGTCTTGTTTAAAAATCAGAAAAAAGGTCAAAGAACTTTGTAAAAAATTTCCTTTACCACGTTAATATTTCTATGAAAATTTTAGATGGTAAAAAATTATCTAAAAAGATTTTAAGAAATCTTGAACGAGAAATAAAAACAAAAAAGTTAAAATTAAAATTAGCAGTAGTTTTAGTTGGCCAAGACAAGGTTTCTGAAATTTTTACTTTTCAAAAACAAAAAGCTTGCGCAAAGATAGGCATTGATTTTAAATTATTCAGATTTTCTGCAAAGATTAAGTTAATAGAATTTAAAAAAGAAATTGAAAAAATTGCTAAAAATCATTTTATTTCTGGCATAGGAATACAGCTACCCTTGCCAAAACATTTAGACTCCCAAGAAGTTTTTAATCTTATTCCTTTTGAGAAAGACATAGATATTCTTTCTGAATCTGGGATAGGTAAATTCTATACCGGAACCTCGCCTATTATGCCTCCGACTATTCAAGGTATTAGTAATCTTTTAAAAGAATACAGAATACCATTGCAAGGGAAAAATGTAGTTGTGGTTGGCGCAGGAAGATTAGTTGGATATCCTGCTACTCTGTGGCTGTTAAGGCAAAAATCTGCTGTAACTGCTGTTGATAGGTTTGCTAAAGATATTTCTTTCTTTACCAAAAATGCCGATATTATAATTTCTGGAACAGGCCAGCCTAATCTTATTACAAGCAAAGTGATAAAAAAAGGAGTAGTTTTGATTGATGCTGGAACTTGTTATCAAGGGGATAAATTAATGGGTGATATTGATGTCAAAAGCGTTTCTAAAAAAGCTGGCTATATTTCTCCAGTTCCAGGAGGAGTGGGACCCATGACAGTTGCTTCTTTGCTTCAAAATTTGGTGAGATTACACACTTCATAATCTAACGTAATTAAAATGGATTTATATCTTTTTAGATTAATTAACCAATTTGCTTTGCAATGGTCTTGGTTAGACAAGATAGCTGTTTTTTTAGCTGAATATTTTCAGTATATTGTGATTGCTTCTTTGTTTATATTTCTGTTTGTAAAATCTCGCAGATACATAGAAATGGTTGCTTTAACAATTGTTTCAGCTATTTTTTCAAGATTTATTGTTGTCGAAATCATTCGTTGGTTTTGGCAGAGGTCAAGGCCGTTTGTTAATAACAATGTTAATTTGCTCATAACTCACAATGAAGCTTCTTTTCCTTCGGGCCATGCTGCTTTCTTTTTTGCCATAGCTACAATCGTTTATTTATATAATAAAAAAATTGGCATTTTCTTTTTTGTATCTGCTTTTTTAATTTCTTTAGCCAGAGTTTTTTGCGGTATTCATTGGCCATTAGATATTTTAGCCGGAGCAATTGTCGGAATTTTCTCAGGTTTATTGATAAACAAAATCTGGCAAATACTCAAAAATCGATTCTAAAAAA
>CAYNRO010000028.1:0-2099 GCA_964399845.1 uncultured Candidatus Saccharibacteria bacterium
TGTCAACCTATTGAATGTATTTTTGAGCATAACAGAATGTTTGTTTGGCGCGGTTTTCTTGAAATTCATTTAAAACAGGACATTTCTAATTTACCTGTACAAATTTTTATATCCACTTGACACTGTAAATAAATTTTACTATATTATAGATAATTACTACGAAAAAGACCCTGATGCAGTTTCGTCTGCGTTGGGGGCTTTTTCATTTTGAATTCTTAAAGTTAGTTTTTGATCATTGATATAGGATATTTTCGCTCCAGTTCTTTTCAGAAGAATTGAACATTTTTGTGGGATACTTGGAGATAAAACAACTTTTAATTTATCCTTTTCTATTAAAAATTTAACTAAACTTGCATAATCTCCGTCACTTGCGACAATAACTGCTTTTTTGAAATTATTCTCATAAGTGTCACGAACTACTTGCAATACAAAATCAGCGTCGCAATTTCCTTTTGGTTTTCCTGTTCCATCATATACCACCTCTTTAAATATTAAAGTGAAACCTGATTCTTGTAAATATTTGTAAAGATTTTTATATTTTGAAATCATTCCTATAAAAATATAAGCCCTTTCTATATTATATTTTTCAGACAACCAAACCCTAAATCTTTTATAATCCAATAACCAGCCAAGTTCTTTAATAGCTTTATCCAAATTTGCTCCGTCTATATAGGCAAAATTATTACTTTTTTCTTCCATTATTTTATTATAACAGATAAATTTACATAAATAAAACACTCCTATTGAATGTATTTTTGAGCATAACAGAATGTTTGTTTGGCGCGGTTTTCTTGAAATTCATCAACAGAAATGATACTATCAAGGAGTAAAAGTATAGAAAAGTTTACATTTTAGCCCAGCGTAAAAAACTGGGAATAATTTTGTAATTCAGAGATAGCATCCTCGAACTATGAAATGTTTAAAAGTATGATATTTATAGCAGACCTTCATATCCATTCCAAGTATTCGCGTGCCACTAGCAAGAATATGGACTTAGAAAGTTTGGACAAATGGGCGCGGATAAAAGGAATAAAAGTTTTGGGCACAGGTGATTTTACTCATCCAGAATGGTTTGGAAATTTAAAAGATAAACTTGAACCAGCTGAAAAAGGATTGTTCAAACTAAAAAAAAGTTCTTTGAAAGACGATAAATCCACTCGTTTTATGCTAACTTCTGAGATTAGTTGTATTTATTCTAAAAATGGACGAGTTAGAAAAATACACATTTTGGTTTTTGCTCCAAGTTTTGAAATAGTTGAAAAAATTAACACTAAGCTCAGTTCAATCGGAAATTTAAAAGCTGATGGCAGGCCTATTTTAGGATTAGACGCAAAAGAATTATTAAAAATTGTTTTAGACGTTTCCACAGAATGCTTGGTTGTTCCGGCACATTGTATGACACCTTGGTTTGGTATATTTGGTTCAAAGTCGGGCTTTGATTCTATCAAAGAGTGTTTTGAAGATTTATCAGATTATATTTTTGCCATAGAAACAGGGCTTTCAGCAGATTGCCCAATGCTTTGGAGGATGTCAGATTTAGATAATATAACCTTGCTCTCAAACAGCGATGCGCACTCTCCCGAGAAATTAGGCCGAGAAGTTAATGTTTTTGATACAGAGCTTGATTATTTCTCTATCATAGAAGCGATAAAATCCAAAGATAAAGATAAGTTTATTTACACTGTTGAATTTTTTCCAGAAGAAGGTAAATATCATTATGATGGACATCGTGCTTGTGATGTTTGTTTAACTCCCAAAGAATCAGAGAAATATAATAATATATGTCCAGTTTGCGGAAAACCTTTAACTATTGGAGTTTTGAACAGGATTAATACTTTAGCAGATAGAGCAGTAGGCTTTAAGCCTAAAAACGTTATTCCGTTTAAAAGCTTAGTGCCATTAAAAGAAATAATTGCTGAAGTTGTCGGAACATTGCCTGGCTCGAAAAGAGTTAATACAGAATACGAAAATTTAATTAATAAATTTGAAAGTGAATTTGAAATATTACTAAATTCGTCTTATCAAGATTTAGAAAAAGCAACATTGCCAAAAATTGCTGAAGGAGTTATAAAGGTTAGGCAGGGAAAGGTAAATGTATT
>CAYNRO010000028.1:2199-4332 GCA_964399845.1 uncultured Candidatus Saccharibacteria bacterium
ATACCAAGAGCTTTAATTTATTGGAAAGAGCCTGGAGGTGAATTTTGGAAAACCTTTTTTAAAGGGATGGGTTTGGATGTGCTAATTTCTCCACCAACAAATAGAAAAATTGTTGCCCAAGGAGCAAAAGCGTCTGATACAGAAAACTGTTTTTCCAGTAAAGTTTTTTTGGGTCATGTTTTAGAATTAGAGGGTAAAGTAGATTCTATTTTTATTCCGCGTATGATGCGAAATAGTATGGGGCTTGAATATTGTCCTAAGTTTTTTGCTCTTTCAGACATAGCAGCCCTGATAATCAAAACCCCTATAATTTTTCCAAGAATTGATTTTAAAAAAGAATCTCTGGAAAATATTGCGCTTAAAATAGGAAAACAATTTTGCGATAATCCAGAAAAAATTAAAAAAGCCATTGATAAAGGCCAGCAAGAAATAAAGAAACGAGAAGAAAAAAAGCTCCAATCTTTTTATAAGAAAATGAAATCACATAGAAAAAAGATAGTTCTTGTAAGTCATCCATATATACTTTATGACGAATATGTAAATTTAGGAATTGAGAAGAAACTAAATGATCTTGGAATGGAATTAATATATATTGATGAAATTCCTTTAAAGCAAGATAGGTTGTTAGAGAGCAAAACAGGTTTTATGAAAAAATTAACATATGACGAAATAGCTACTAAGGATTCTGAATTTCCTAATTGGCATTGGGAATTTGGCAGGGATATAACAGAGCAAGTTGAGAAAATTATTAAAATTAGCTTGCTGGCAAGCCAAGACAAAATTCAGAGTAATGACGAAAAAACAGAACCTTCTCCGTTATCTCTGTTGAAGTTAGCAGGAGCTATCGAAATCTCTGCCTTTCAGTGTGGATGCGATTCTGTTTTAAAAGAATTTGTGGAAAAAATGTTCAAGCAGAAAAAAATCCCATTCCTGTATTTATTGGTTGACGAACATACTGCTGAAGCTGGGCTTCAAACAAGATTAGAGGCATTTGTTGATACAATCCATTAGTTTATCTATTTTTTATTTATGAAAATAACTTTTCCATATTGGGGACACTATACCCCTGCAATCACAATTCTTTTTGAAAAATTGGGATTTGACGTTATTCCGCCTGAAAAGACTAACCAAGCTTCTATTAGAGAAGGCTCAAAATTTTCTCCAGAGCTTTTCTGTTTTCCTCTGAAAGTAAATGTGGGGAATTATTTGTCGTCTTTGAGAAGAGGAGCAGATACTATTTTTATGTGGGAAAATTTAGGAGGTATTTGTAGATTTAGATATTACTGGATAATTCAACAAAAAGTTTTAAACGACGCTGGGTTCAAGGCAAAAATTATCAATTTAAATACAAGCCATCCTATTTTAAGAATAAAAGAAATAAAAAAAATAAATAAAATTTCTTGGCTCAGAGTGTTAAAAGCTTTTTATCACAGCATTAGCATTATTATATTCATAGAAAAATTAGAAAAAAGGGTTGCCTATCTTAGACCAAGAGAAGAAACAACAGGAGATGCAGACAAAACATTAGATTATTTTTTTAACAATATTGATGAGGCGCGGAAAAATAATGCTTTACGTAAACTTAAAAAAGAAACCAAAAACAAGCTCAAGAAAGTTAAAATAATTAAAAATAAAGATATAATGAAAGTAGGGATTATGGGAGAAATTTTTATGGTAACTGACAATGTTGTTAATTTTGATTTAGAAAAAAAATTAGGACAAATGGGTATGGAAGTCCATCGCGACCTTAGCCTTTCTTATTTCTTGAGGCATGACGCTTGCCCTTGGTTAGATTATATTGCGCAGAAAAGAGTGAATCCATATTTAAAATCAACCGTTGGCGGACATGGCAGGGACGCGGTAAACGAGATGTTGGTTGCTGTTAAGAAGGGATTTGATGGAGTGGTTCATATTCTACCTCTTGCCTGTATGCCAGAGGTTACTGTCAGACCTATTTTAGAAAAGATACACAAAGAAAAGAAAATTCCATTTTTATCATTGTCTTTAGATGAACAAGTGGCTGAAGCAGGAATTCAAACTCGTTTAGAAGCATTTTCAGATGTAGTTAAAAATTATCACCATAAGAAGCATTTAAACATTTAAACATATAAACATATAAACATATAAACATAT
>CAYNRO010000028.1:4432-6370 GCA_964399845.1 uncultured Candidatus Saccharibacteria bacterium
TAAACATATAAACATATAAACATATAAACATATGAAAACTTATTTAGGGATTGATGTTGGTTCTATTTCAACAGATTTTGTTCTCATAAACGACAACAAAGAGATTCTAACTTCTTTATACATCCGCACAGAAGGGAACCCCATTGCTGCTGTTAAAAGAGGTTTGAAAAAGGTAAAAGAGCAGATTAATGAAGATATTGAAGTTTGGGGAGTTGGGACAACTGGTTCGGCCAGATATTTAGCAGGAGTGATTACAGGGGCTGATTTAGTAAAAAATGAGATAACAGCTCATGCCAAAGCATCAAGTTTTTTGGTTCCAGATGTTAAAACAATTATTGAGATAGGAGGACAAGACTCAAAAATTATTATTTTGGAAGATGGAGTGGCAATTGATTTTGGCATGAACGCAATTTGTGCTGCTGGAACAGGATCGTTTCTTGACGCGCAGTCTTTTAGATTAGAAATTCCTATAGAAAAATTTGGCGAGGTTGCATTAAAGTCAGATAATCCTACAACCATTGCCTCACGTTGTACTATTTTTGCAGAATCAGATATGATTCACAAACAACAGGTCGGACACAAAACAGAAGACATTGTTGCAGGTCTTTGTCAAGGATTGGCAAGAAATTATTTGGCTGGAGTTGGAAAAGGTAAAAATATACAACCGCCTATTGTGTTTCAGGGCGGAGTGAGCGAAAATAAAGGTATGATAAGGGCTTTTGAGAAAGAATTAGGAGAAAAAGTTTTTGTTCCAGAACACAATATAGTAATGGGCGCTCTGGGTGTTGCCCTATTAGCAAGAGAACAACGAATCGATAAAGAGGATGAAGGTAAATTCAGAGGATGGGATGTTTCTAATCAAGACATTAAAACTTCTTCGTTCATCTGCGATGGTTGTCCTAATCAATGCGAAGTCATTGAGGCTCGTATTGACGGAAAAGTGGTTAGCAGATGGGGAGACCGTTGCGGAAAATGGTCCAACCTCAGGGCATAATATTTATTTAATTCAAGGTATTACTATCAATATTTAATAAATATGATTATTCTTTGGAGTTTAGTTTTTGTTATTAGTTTAATACTTTTAGTAAAGTCTGCTGATTGGCTTATTGAAAGTTCTGAAAAAATAGGTCTGGCGTTTAAAATTTCTCCTTTTGTGATTGGGGTGACTATCATTGCTTTTGGTACTTCTTTTCCAGAACTTGCTTCGTCAATAGCTGCTGTAATGAAAGGGGCTACCGAAATTGTGGTTGCTAATGTTGTTGGCTCAAACATCGCTAATATCTTTTTGATTGTTGGATTGTCTGTAGTTGTGGCACGCCATATTGTGGTAAAAAGAAATTTAATTGATTTAGATGCTCCACTTCTAATTACAGCTACTTTAATTTTTCTTTTCTTTGCATGGGATAAAGAAATTGTTCTTTGGGAGGGAATAATTTTGATCATAGCTTTTGCCTCCTACATCCTATATACTTTTTTTCGAAAAAGAGAAACCCGAACAAATGAAGTTTTAAACGAAAAAGAAGCAGCAATAGAAAAAGACGAAAAAGAATTTGCTTCTCAAAAACTTAATTTTAAGGTTTTCTTTTTTTTAATTTTGGGAATAACTGGTCTTGCCGTTGGAGCAAACTATACAATTGAATCTATCTTAGAAATATCATATATTTTAGGAATTTCTGCTTCTTTGATAGCAATTACAGCTGTTGCGATTGGAACTTCGTTGCCAGAACTTGTTGTTTCTGTTAGAGCATGCTCAAAGAAAAAATATGAAGTTGCTTTAGGTAATATATTTGGTTCAAATGTGTTCAATCTTTTATTAGTGGTGGGAGTTCCAGCTTTAATCGGACCATTGAAAATAGATAATCTTACATTTGAAATTGGTTTGCCTTTTTTAATTATCGCAACTTTGCTTTTCGTCATTTCCTGCATCTCGCGTAAAAT
>CAYNRO010000029.1:0-6110 GCA_964399845.1 uncultured Candidatus Saccharibacteria bacterium
TATTCTCTATTATGCAGATATGTAAAAGCATCAACCACAACTTTTTCTGCAATTTCTTCTTCTGACATTGACGGCTTAATTATCTCTTCTATTGGCTTTATTGGCTCATCTGGACTCCACATATATTGATAAGCTAAAACTCCACCAACAGCAACAACAGCTATTATAACAATAATTAGAATTCCAAATGACGACGAAATACCATTTTGTTTTTGATTTTGATTTTTAATTTTCATAGTTTAAAATTTTAATAAATTTATTTAATTAGTTTCCGACCTTTGTCGTTTTCTCCTAACTTTTCTAGTTCTTTTAATATTTTTAGAATTTTTGTTTTTAATTCTGGTAAATCTTTTTTCGCTGCCACCCACACCCTTTCTAAGTTTACTCCAAAATATTCATGAATCAAAATGTCTCTCATTCCTGCAATCTTTTTCCACGGAATATCAGAATATTTTTTCTTGAAATTAACTGGAAGACCTTTAACCGCCTCACCTATAATTTCTAATCTTCTTATGATCGCATCTTGTATCTGAACATTATCTTCTTTGTTAAGAAATTCTTTCTTGTTAATATCTTTCGCATATTCTTCTATTTTTTTAATACTTTCAGATATGTCTTGAATAAAAATTATTACTTCCTTTTTCATAATAATATAAACTGTTTTTACTATAATATAAGGGCTTGTTCCTTTAGAATTCTATCTTTCAAAAGTGGATGAATGGTAGAGTATTCTACTAAATCTACTTTTTTCTTTAATCTCTCTTCTAATTCAAGTTTTAACCCGACTAAATCAAATAAACTTTTATTACTTTTATTTTTAAATTCTATTAGAATATCAATATCACTTCTTTTTTTTGCTTCACCTCTTGCAAAAGAACCGAAAACAGCCGCTTTTTTCACGTCATAGCGTTTTAAAATAGACATACTTTTCTTTTTTACATCTAAAATAGATCTTTTCATAGTTTTATATTTCTCTTTTTAAAATTTATTAGATTAATTTAATTCTACCAATCTTATGAACAAAAATCAATGCTCGACATAAACCACAAAAGCCCGCTGAAGCGAGCTTTTGTTTAGACATGCATAGGGTCGCACTCTAAAAACTACCCTACGAACCAACAGAATGATTAACCGCGGAAGACTTCTAGGAATGCTTTGGGAGGAATTTTTATTTTCCCAGTCGCTTTGAGCTCTTTTTTACCTTTTTTCTGTTTTTCCAAAAGTTTTCTCTTGCGCGAATAATCCCCTCCATATAAAGCTCCTGTAACGTCTTTTCTCCTAGCTTTCATTGTTTCTCTGGCAATAATTTTTCCATTTAGGGACGCTTGAAGCGCAACCGAAAATTGTTGAGCAGGTAAAACCTCCTTGAGTTTTTTAACCAAAAATCTTGCCTCTTGAAGAACTTTTTCACTGGAAACAATTTTTGAAAAAGCTTTTTCTACTTTGCCTGCAATCAAAATTTCCATTTTGACTAAGTCTGCTTTCCTAAAACCCAAAACCCTATAATTCATTGAGGCGTAACCTTGTGTTGCACCCTTAATTCTATCATACAAATTTGCAATAATCTCTCTCAAAGGAACCTCATAGATTAAAATTGTTCTATCTGAAGCATTGGCAGAAGAACTTGAAGATTGCGAAAGAAAATACTTAGTATCAATATACTTGCCACCAAGATTATTTAAAATTTCTAAAATTCCGCCCATATATTTAGTCGGAGTCATTACTTCCAAAGACACCCACGGTTCTTTGCTTTCTTTAATATCTAGAGATTCTGGCCAATCGCCGGGAGAATAAATAAATTTTTCTCTGTTTTTATTATCAGTTATTTTGAAAACCACAGAAGGAGAAGAAATTATTAAATCAAGCCCGAATTCTCTTTTAAGCCGCTCTGAAACAATTTCTATATGCAGGTTTCCTAAAAATCCACACCTAAACCCGCGGCCTAAAGATTCTTTTGCTTCAGGCTCAAAAACTAAAGCCGGGTCATTTAATTTTAGTTTAGACATTCCGTCTTTTAATAAATCAAAATCATTCGGATTTTCAGGGTAGAGGCTTACAAAAACCATTGGTTGCGGTTCTTTGTATCCTGACAGGGCATCAATTTCAGAATTTGATATCTGAATAGTATCCCCAACCCTGACTTTTCCAGCTTCTTTTATGCCTGTTGCGATATAACCAATTTCGCCTGCACAAAGCTTTTTTTGCGGAAGAAGCCCGGGGTTAAAATATCCAAGCTCTCTTACTTCTCCTTTTGCTCTTGTTGCAAAAAGTTCTATTTTCTGGCCTGTTTCTATCTCGCCATCTACAACTCTTACATAAGCGATAACTCCTTTAAAGGAATCATATCTTGAATCAAAAATTAAAGCACGAAAATGTTTTAATGAATTTTCCTTTTTGGGACAAGGAATTTTTTCAACTATTACAGATAAAATCTGGTCAATATTTGTTCCTAATTTAGCAGAAATCTTTATAACCTCTTTCTCGTCAATTTCTAATAACTCTGCGATTTCTGTAGTTGCTTGTTCTATCTTCGCTTGAGGCAAATCAATTTTATTAACAACAGGGATTATAACTAAATTTTGCTCTTTAGCTAAATCTAAATTAGCCAAAGTTTGCGCCTGAATCCCCTTTCCAGCATCAACCAACAAAACAGCTCCTTCAACCGCTGCCAATGATCGCGAAACTTCATAAGAAAAATCTATATGACCCGGAGTATCTATTAAATTTAAAATATATGATTCGTTATTTATTTTATACTCCATTCGGCAGGGCTGTAATTTGATAGTAATACCTCTTTCTTTTTCAAGGTCCATCATATCCAAAAATTGCGGCGTCATTTTTTTTAACGAAATAGTTTGTGTTAATTCCAAAAAACGATCAGCTAAAGTTGATTTACCGTGGTCTATGTGCGAAATAATTACAAAATTCCTTATTCTGTCTAATTCCATTTTTATTTCTTATTAAATTGCTTGAAAAATGATGATTTAATGATTTTAATTTCTGGAGATTTTAAAAACAGACTAACTGCTAGATAAATTGAGGCACCAATCAAAGAAGATAAAGTTGCTTGCCATAAAACACCAATAAATGTTTGCATATCAACAAATTTATCTACAATCTCACGGACATAATATACAGCAATAACCATTAAAATACTAGCAAATAGAATCTTGCTTAATGAAAAAAGAATTTCTTTTATTTTAAAATCCCCTATTCTTTTGTAAAGAAAGATTAGAAGCAAAACAGTTTGCAAGAAAACCGCTAAAGAAAGGGCCAGAACAAGACCAATAACTTCAATGTTTTGAATATCTTGAAGCTTGAGCGCATTTTGAAAAAAAGTTTGAAATATATTTGAGAAAGATAATAAATAGGTAAACAAAAAACAAAAAAATACATTTATTACCATAGAAATTATGCCGATTATTACTGGGATTTTGGTATTGTGCAAAGCAAAAAATACTCTATTTAAAAGAGGCGTCAGGCTGCCAGCAATAATACCAAAACAAAAAACACCAAGACTAGCTGCAGTTAAACGAGTTTCCAACCATCCAAATTCACCTGCTCCTAAAATCAGTCTAACTATTTGCGCCCTTAAAAGAAAAATCAAAAAAGAAATAGGCACTATGAAAAATAAAATCTGCCTAATAGATGCCGAAAAATTTTCTAAAAATTCTTTTCTTTGCCCATTAATTAGAAATTTGGAAAAAACAGGAAAAGCTGAAACGGCAAATGAAACTCCGATTAATCCAATCGGGAAATAATAAAGATTATTCGAAAAGTTAAAGATAGCAATACTGCCTGCTGTTAGAGTAGAAGCTATTGCCGTTATAACAATTAAATTTATTTGATAAGCAGCGGTTCCAATAGTTCTGGGAAGCATTAACTTGAAAATCTTTATTATCCCAAGAGATTTAAAATTAAAAATAGGCCTATATCTAAACCCAGTATTTAGAACAGCTGGGATTTGGACAAGCAGATGAAACAATGCTCCGAGAACAACTCCATATATTAAACCAAAAATTCCAAAAATCGGAACTAAGAATAAGATTCCAAAAATAATCCCAAGATTATAAAGGATCGGAGCTAAGGCATATGCGAAAAATTTATTAAAATAATGTAAAACCCCAGAAAATATACTAGACAGTCCAAAGAGAACAGGACTTAAAAACATTATTCTTGTTAGCTGTATGGTTAGCGCTGAATTTTGTTCAGAAAATCCTGGAATAATAAATTTTACTATAAACGGAGTAAAAATAGCCAAGATACTGCAAACCACAATGAGTAAAATAAAAAAACAATTTAGAACATTATTAATAAATTCTAATCCTTGTTCGTTCCATTCGTTTTGTTCTGTCTCTTTCTTTTCCGAATCCGAAGAAACCGAATTTTCTTTCTCCTTAAAATATTCAGAAAAAACAGGCAAAAAAGCAGCTGTAATTCCGCCTACAATTAAAATCCCATAAACAAAATCTGGAATCCTAAAAGCAGCGAAATAAATATCTAATTCCTCGCCTGCCCCAAAACGACTTGCCAGAAGCCGATCTCTTACTAAGCCTAAAATTCGGCTTATTAAAGCCGAAACAGCTAAAATAAAAGCTGCAAAAGTAACTGTTTTGCTCCTTGAGTTAAAAATACGATTAAACATTAATAATTACGCATAACACGATTAACGTATTAGGTTTTATAGGGACATAATCTTAAAACAATAGTATAATTGATTATACTATTAAATTGCCTAAAATCGCAAGACATTGACTTGATTTTATTCTCCTATGTTGTATAATATAACTAACAATTTAAAATTGAAAGGAGGGAAGGTATGGAAAATATCAATGTCGTCTCGGTGAACAAAGACAATAATCCCCATTCGGTTGAATTGCAAATCAGAAACTTATATCTAAAGTTCAAATACAACAGGAAAGGAGAGTTATTTTACAATGTTGAAACTGATTCTTCGGTTTATGACCCCGGGGAAACGAGACTCCCTAAAAAAGTTCTCGCTGCTGCTTACAAGAAAGCGGCAGAAGAATTAAAAAAAGTTCATTAACATCCTCCCATTCAAAAACCCTGGCAAAAATTCGTCAGGGTTTCCTATTTTTAAACCCATCTAAAAAGTCTGCTAGAACCAGGTTCTAGCAGACTTTTTTAAACTATATGATTTAAAATTATCTAATTTCGTATGTTATTGATACGCCAACCTCTATTTTATTCTCGCCTGTTTCTATTTGAGGAGCAACCTCGCCACCCATTCCCGCTGCTTCTGTTTTGGCATAATAATCATAATCACGATACACATTACCGCTATTTTCAGAAAAACTAGTTATTCTTACTAAGGTTACGCCTAATTCAAAAGCTAATTCTTTTGCTTTATTCTTAGCTTTTTCTATTGCTTGGTTTCTGGCCTGCTTACTAAATTCATCTCTGTTTTCAATAGTAAATTGTAAATTATTAATCTGGTTTGCTCCTTTGTCAGTAGCTCCCTGAACGATATCTCCTATCTTTTCCATATCTCTAATCTTAACTTGCAATGTTTGAGTTATTTCATATCCGACTAAAACCCTTCTTTCGCCATCATAAGGATAAACCTCTACTTCAACATCCCTGTATTCGTATCTTGGATAAATATTGAAATTGGTTGTCTTTAAATCTTTATCTTCAATCCCCTGTTCTTTCATAAACGCAATTACAGCATTCATTTTTTCTGTATTCGCGTTCATTGCCTCTGAAACCGTCTTGGCTTCGTTTTTAACTGAAAAACTAGTTAAAGCTAAATCAGGCTTGGCATAAACCTCGCTTTTCTCAGAAACGGTAATTGTATTTTTTGTTTCAATTTCCTGTCCAATATATTTTCCTTCTATAATTTTGTTTTGAATTCCAACAACAGTTGAAACAATCAAAGCAAGTAAAAAAACGCTCAGAACAACGATCAGAAAGGAAAATAAGTTTTTATTAATATCTTTAACTTTTTTTAGGTCTTTTGAATTTTTAATATCCATAATTTTTTTAATGTTATTTAATTTACCTAATTATTTTGACTTTTGTCTCTTTACCTAATTTAATTATAAGAACCTACTCGCTTGGCTCGTAGAACCTTGAATTAATTATAAGAA
>CAYNRO010000030.1:0-5905 GCA_964399845.1 uncultured Candidatus Saccharibacteria bacterium
TATTTGGTAAAAGGACACGAAGTTAGCGGTTCTGATTTGGCTTTGTCTGAAGTCACTCAATTTTTGAATAAAAAGGGGATTAAAATTACTATTGGTAAACATCGAACGGAAAATTTACCTAAAGATGTTGACTTGGTTGTCCATAGTCCAGCTGTTCAAAAGGATAATCCAGAATTGTTAGAAGCACGCAAAATAGAAACTGAAAGAGGTAACTTACAAATTTTAAGTTATCCAGAGGCATTGGGCGAGCTTACAAAGAAATATTTTACCATTGCAGTTTCAGGCACTCATGGGAAAAGCACTACTTCCTCAATGATTGCTTTAGTCCTGATGAAAGCAGGGCTTGATCCTACGGTTTTTGTTGGAACTAAATTAAAAGAACTCGGTGGAACTAATTTTAGGATAGGCAAAAGCAAGTATCTTGTTATTGAAGCAGATGAATGGAACGCTTCTTTTTTAAACTATTGGCCTAAAGTTATTGTTCTGACATCTATCGAAGAAGAGCATCTTGATTATTATAGGAATCTAAACCATATTCTAAAAACCTATGAAGAATATATTAGCCATTTACCCGAAGACGGAATTTTGATTGCCAATAGAGACGACAAAAATATATTAAGATTAAAGGGACAAAATTCTAAATTAAAGTTTAGAGCGCGGAATTATAGTTTGACGCAAAAAGACGCGAAAAAACTTGGACAGATTTTAGAAATTCCTGGCAAACACAATGTTTTGAACGCTTTGGCTACATTAAACGTTGCTAGAATTTTAAGAATTTCCGATCAAACAAGTTTTAAAGCTTTATCAGAATACGCGGGAGTTTGGCGCAGGTTTGAAGTTAAAGAAGCGCAAGCTAATAACAAAGACTTTATTCTTATTAGTGATTATGCGCATCATCCAACTGAGATTGAAGCAACCCTAAGGGCTACAAAAACGAAATTTAAGAATAAGGAAATTTGGTGTGTTTTTCAACCACATCAATACCAAAGAACTTATTATTTATTTAATGACTTTGTTAAAGTCTTTAAAAAAAATACAATTGATAAATTGATTATAACTGATATTTACGATGTGGCCGGCAGAGAAAAAAAGGCAACAAAGAAGCAAGTTAATTCAGAGAGATTAGTTAAAAAAATTAACAAGCCTAAAGTTATCTATTTACAAAAGGAAAAGATAATAAACTATTTAAAGAAAAACCTAAATGGCGACGAAGTAGTGATAATAATGGGAGCAGGGGATATATATAAAATAGTGGACGAGTTTTCCACTTAAGTGTTTGACAAAAGTTTAATAAAAAAGCCATAATAGAGTAAGGTCGAAAGATCAATAAATAATAAAATTTAAAAAATTTATGTCATTAACAACAATTATTTGGATAGTTGCAATTATATTGGTTGTGGGAGTGGTAGTTTATCTAATGAAAGCCAAGAAAGGGCAAGATAGTGGTCCTACAGAACCTCCAACACCTCCAACATCTCCGACTGAACCACCTATGTCTCCTCCAGAAGGACCTCCAACAATGTAAATTCTGTTTTATGTAAAGTAAAAAAGCGCTCATCTTAATGATGTGCGCTTTTTGCTCGCCTTCGGCGAGCGTTTTATAGATTTAAGCTCAAAAGAAATTTTTTTATCCTCTTTGTATGATACAAGAGAATAAAACCTGTTAAAAGAAAAGTCCATTTTGGGAGAAATGCGATTTCTCCCTGAAACCTGAGAGTGGAGTCAGAGACGTACCAAAAAGCTGAAATTATATACAGAACGAAGAGACAAAAAGAAATCAGTCCGACACCAAATAATACCAAGAAAATAAGTGTTTTTGCTCTTTCCATTTTTTCTCCCCCTTGTTAAGTTTATCTATATCATACACCTTTCTCTGGATTTGTCAAGTGCTAAGGTTATTGCTTTCCAGAAAGCGACGGCAAGCGTTTCTTAAAAGAAAAAAATGAATTTTGTCCAGTTTAAAATAGCGGTTTTGATTAGGTATCATTCTGATTTCTATGTCAACCTTATTTGTAGACCAGCACCTGAACAAGACGACGCTTCTTCTTTTTATTTTTTTCTTTCTAACTTTTTCTCTGACTTGATTTTTACTTTTGCCGAGTATTATCTTTGGTCTCTTGGTTACTGCCGCAAAAAATGTCTTGGCACTTCCAGATGTTCCATTAGTCATTATAAATCCTCCCATTTTAAGTTAATTGGTTTGTTTTTCTATTTTTCCAAAAAAATAATGTTAAAGGACAATGATATAACTACTTTACCGAAAAATTGAGTTTTTGTCAAAAAATAATAGTTGATTATTGGTCGGCTATCCGATAGCCGAATATAGTATAGCTATTCCCAAAAGTAAAAATTTTTTGTATAATCAAGGAACATTTAAACATATTAACATTTTAATATTTAAACACATAAACGTATGAAGAGAACTCTCAGCAGAGAAACAATCAAATTATTAAACAAAGAAGTAATGGTTTCTGGATGGGTTGATTCCATCAGAATGCATGGCAAAATTATTTTTATTGACCTGCGCGACAGAAGCGGGATTTTGCAATTGGTTTTTACCCCTGAAAACGAATCAGCGTATAATCTTGTCAAAGAAATTCGGCAGGAATTCGTAATTGAAGTAATTGGTAAAGTATTAAAAAGACCTGCCAAAATGATAAATCCAAAAGTTTTAACAGGTTCAGTAGAGGTTCCTGTCAAGGATTTGAAGATTTTATCCAAAGCTAAAACATTGCCATTTTCAATTGACGGAGATGGATATGAAATAAACGAGGAGAAAAGAATGAAGTATCGTTATTTGGACCTAAGAAGAGAAAGGATAAAGAAGAATTTGATAATGCGTCAAAAAACTATTCAATTTATGCGAGAATTTCTTATAAAACAAGAATTTGTTGAAATTGAAACTCCTATACTGACAAGGTCAACACCAGAAGGAGCTAGAGATTTTGTTATTCCGTCAAGGTTAAAGCCAGGAATGTTCTATGCTCTTCCGCAAAGCCCGCAACAGTATAAACAACTTTTACAAGTTGCTGGGTTTGAAAAGTATTTCCAGATTGCGCGTTGTTTTAGAGACGAAGACCCCAGAGCAGATAGGCAAGCGGAGTTTACTCAATTAGATTTAGAAATGTCTTTTATGAGCCAGAAAGAAATTTTAGAATTAGTCGAACAACTTTTTGTATCCATAATAAAAGAGTTATTTCCTGAAAAGAAAATTCAGAAAATTCCATTTCCCAGAATTCCGTATGCAAAAGTAATGGAGAAGTATAATACAGACAAGCCAGATTTAAGAAAGGATAAAAATAATGGCGACGAATTAGCTTTTGCTTTTGTAGTTGATTTCCCAATGTTTGAATGGAAAAAAGAAGAGAAACGATGGGGAGCTGTGCATCATCCATTTACAAGACCGCAAACAGAAGATATTAAAACAATTACAAAAGAACCTGACAAAATTTTAGCCTATCAATACGACCTTGTTTTAAACGGATACGAAATAGGAGGAGGAAGCCTGAGGTCTTACAAACCAGAAATTTTAGAAGCTGTTTTCAGAGCACTTGGCCATAAAAAAGAGGAAATTCACGAGAAATTTGGACATTTGTTAGAAGCTTTTAAATATGGAGTTCCGCCACATGGAGGAATTGCTCCTGGATTAGATAGATTTTTTTCAATCTTGTTCAATGAACCAAACATCAGAGAAGTAATTGCTTTTCCAAAAACAGGCGATAGTAGAGATTTAATGATGGGAGCACCTGCAGAGATTGATAAGAATCAATTAAAGGAATTGAATATTAGTATAACTAAGAAGAAGTCAGGTAAATAAACATAGAATGAGAACCAAAAAAATATTTTTAATTTCGTTTTTAATAAGTCTGCCTTTTTGGTTTGGAGTTAATGTTTTTGCTAAAAATTTAGACAATTTTTTGTTTTTACAACAAATTGCCCAAAATCCAGAAATACTTTCTGCTAATATAGGGCAACAGATTTTAAACGAAAAAGTAAATACATTGAAAATAAATAGATTGCAGAATGAATTAAAAAATTTGGATATTAGTGCAGAAGCGGCAATCTCGGTTTTCGTGAATCCTGTCAAAGGATTCGAAGACACAAAAAATATTGTTTTTAAAAAAAACATTGAAGCAGAATTGCCAATTGCCAGTATAACAAAATTAATGACAGCTCTCGTTGTACTGGAAAACTATGACCTTTCCAAAGAAATTAGAATCTCTCAGCAAGCTATAAATCAACCAGAAGATTTCGGCAAGTTACAGGTAAGTCAGAGTTTTACCGTAGGACAAATGCTTTATCCTTTATTAATAGAATCAAGCAATGATGCTGCGTTTGCTTTGGCAAATGATTATAACGGGATATCAGAAGAAGAATTTGTTAGTTTAATGAATTTAAAAGCCCAAGCAATAGGCCTTGAAAATACGTATTTTATAAACCCGACTGGCCTTGATGTAGTTGATGGGTCAAATTATTCTTCTGTAAAAGATTTAGTCGTATTAACAACATATCTTTTAAAAGAATATCCGCTTGTGTGGGAAATTCTTGGATTAAAAGAATTTGAGTTACGTTCTTTGGACAATACTTATTTTTGTCAACTTTCTAACACCAATGAACTTTTGGGAAAAATTCCAGGAATGATTGGAGGCAAAACAGGTGAAACTCGTTTAGCGGGAGAATGTCTTGTTTTAGTTTTAAAGACTTCTGAATATAATTATTTAATTAGTGTTATTTTGGGTTCAAGCAATAGGTTTAGAGAAATGATAAGGCTTACCGAAGACTCGATTTAGCTCAAGGTCAAGATGGAAAAACTTAAAGACAGGGATAAGAAGATTATTTTTATTTCAATAATAATAGTTGCATTATTAGCAATAGGTTTTTTGGCATTTTTCTTTTTTCGAGAAGAGATATTTAACGAAAAGAATAAAGAAACAAAAGAAAATCCTTCAATTTCTATAATTAAGGAAGAACAACCAAAAGAAGAAAATTTTAAGCCTGCTCTGTTAGAATGGGAAGAAATAAGTTCAGATTCTGCATGGAGTCCAAGAGATTCTCATGCAACAGTGGTATTCAAAGACAAGCTTTGGCTTATAGGTGGATTAAACGGGAACGGATTTCAAGATGAAAACGGTAATGTGCCTTATTGGATGGTTCCGCATTTTAGCGATATCTGGTCTTCTGAAAATGGGAAAGATTGGGAATTAATTACTGAAAATGCTCCCTGGGGGGAGAGAAGGTCAATGCAAGTTATTGTTTTCAGGGATAAGCTTTGGCTAATAGGAGGATGGAGTCCTAATGGAGGATTTTTAAAAGATATTTGGAATTCAGAAAACGGGAAAGATTGGAATCGAATTGAGCCACAGGGAGGATTGCCAGAAATAGAAGGGGATCAGATAATTGTTTTTAATAATAAGCTATTTTTAACTGGAGGAGTAAGATACGATCAAAGAAAAGAGAAAAATTATGTTTGGTCGTCTGATGATGGCATAAATTGGACAGAAGTTGTCAAAGAAGCGCCTTGGTCTCCGAGATGGGATCATATGGTTGCAACATTTAAAGATAAGATTTGGCTAATAGGGGGAATGGACTTAGCAGGAGGGGTGTTCAAAGATGTTTGGAACTCAGAGAATGGAAAAGATTGGGAATTGGTTACAGATAATCCGCCTTGGGCGCAAAGGCAAGGACAAGGTATTTTGGTTTTTAAAGATAAGCTTTGGATTATGGGAAGACTTGTGGGAAAAGATATTCCTGGAGAAAATGATATTTGGTTTTCAGATGATGGTATAACTTGGGAAAAGACCGAGATAGATGCTCCCTGGACAGGCAGAGAGGATTCTGGAATTCTTATTTTCAAAGATAATATTTGGGTGTTTGGGGGAATGGATGGAAATTGGGAATGGAAAAA
>CAYNRO010000031.1:0-2166 GCA_964399845.1 uncultured Candidatus Saccharibacteria bacterium
TGTACTAACAAAAAAAGGTAATAAATGTTGTGAAGCTCTCAATGTTCTGAAGAGGGCGCCACAACACTTATTACCTTTAATAACTATCTCTAAGTGTTTGGGCAATGCCTCTCCCCTTGCATTGACCTTATTTTGTAAGCTTACTATAGCATACTATATCAATTTGTCAAGCCCCTTGCGCCAATTGGCGCAAGGGGCTTTCCTGAGAACTTTATTATCGGAATTCTGTTTTACTCGTAGCGTAGAGCTTCGACAGGATTGAGTTTTGACGCGCTTTTGGCAGGCAAGTAACCTGCGATGCATCCAACTAAAAACGAAAAAGTTAAACCGAAGAGAACAAGCTGAGGAGTAATTGCCGCTTCTAAGGCAAAAACAGGATGTATTTGAAAATAAATCTCCACTATTTTAGCCAAACCTAATCCTAAAATTATTCCTCCGATTCCTCCGAACAATCCAAAAAATCCTGATTCAACTAGGAAAATCGCAACAATGCTTCTGTTTTTGGCTCCAATGGCTTTCATAATTCCAATTTCACGAATTCTTTCCTGAACCGAAGTGTACATTGTATTCATTGTGCCTATTCCTCCGACAACAATAGCGATTGATGCAAAACCAATAACTATTAACTGAACCAAACCCATTATGTTTCCGACTATGTCCCCCATCTTCTCACTACTCAACACAGTATAAGACGGAAGGTCTCCTTGCCCTTTTCTTCGCTTACGACTTTCCTCCAGTTTTTCTTTTATATTCTCAACAACTTCATCTGCCAAATAATTGCTTTCAATCTTAGCCATAACAATTTTGGCTCCAGTACGTTCGCCTGTAATCTGACGAAAAATATCTATATCCAAATAGACTTGAGAATCGTCTTGTTTGCTTCCCAATGATTTTAAAAATCCAGTAACTTCAAATTGTTTTCCCCTTAAAGTAATTTTAGTACCTATTCTCATGCCTGGAAAAATTTCTTCGGGCACTAGGCCACCAACACAAATTTCTCTTTTCCCTGGCACAGGCCAATCTCCCTCATCTATGTCCCATCCCATATCAGATTTCAAAACTTTTAGGGTTTCTTCCCAGGGGATGCCTGTTACTAAAACCGTTTTCTTCTCACCTTCGTATCTAATTGCTTCGCCCTTATATGTCATTGGAACAACAACATCAACCCCTTCTGCTTTTTTGATTGCTTCAATGTCATCTTCAGATAATTCCATTTCAGATAATTCCATTCCACCACCCATGGCTGTAGTTATATCAGTAACTTCGCCAGGCATAACAATAATTAAATCTTTTCCCATCATACTTAACTGTTGCATAACCGCTTGTTCTATACCTTGGCTTAACGAAAGCAAAGACATTATAAGAAAAATGCCAATAACAACACCTATCATAGTTAACCAGCTTCTCAGTCTTCTGGTCAGCAAACTCCTTATGGCAATTTTAATATATTCTTTAAGCATAAAATGATTTAAATGTTTTGATTATGGTTTTGAACTATTTCTCCATCTTCAATATTAACCACTTCTTTACTATAATCAGCTATCTTTGAATCATGCGTTACAATGACAATAGTTTTCCCTTCTTCTCTGTGTAAATCAGCTAAAACCTCCATAATCATTTTACCTGTCTTTGAATCTAAATTACCAGTCGGTTCATCGGCAATAATAATCTCCGGATCATTGGCTAAAGCTCTGGCAATAGCAACTCTTTGACGTTCGCCACCTGAAAGCTCGCTTGGTCTATGAGAAAGCCTTTCTTTCAAATCAAGAGATACAAGTAGCTTCTCTGCCCTCTCCTTTCTTTCAGATTCAGTTTTTCCTTGAAAAACCATTGGAATCGCCACATTCTCAACAGCGTTCAGATTTGGCAATAAATTAAATTGCTGAAAGACAAAACCTATCTTTTTGCCCCTAACTGCGGCTAATTGATTTTCAGAAAATTTAGAAACGTCTTTCCCGTCTAAAAAAACCTTGCCTTTTGAAGGAACGTCCAAACAGCCAATCATATACATAAGGGTTGATTTTCCTGAACCAGAAGGGCCCATTATAGTAATGAAAGAACCTGGACTTATCTCCAAATTTATTCCTTTAAGCACGGTTAAATCAACCTTGCCTAATTTGTAAGTTTTCGAAATATCTTCTAATTTTATCAAAGGCTCTGGCATAA
>CAYNRO010000031.1:2266-5749 GCA_964399845.1 uncultured Candidatus Saccharibacteria bacterium
GATTACTTCCTCGCCTTGTTCTAAACCTGAAATAATTTCTACTAAGCTGTCTCCTTCTAAGCCAATTTCTATTTCTTTTTCTTCAACACTCTCGCCCCTAAGAATCCTGACCATTACTGTCCCGTTATCTTTTATTAAAACATTTTTAGAAATTGTTAAAACATTTTCTTTAATGTCTGTACGGATAATAACATCAGCAGTCATTCCAGGCTTCATTTGTTCTATGGTATTCACAAAATCAATAATTACTTCGTAATATACAACTCCACCTATTAACTTTTCAGATGGTTTAATCGAAACCACAATACCTTCAAATTCCTGGTCAGGGAAAGCGGCTAAAACAATATTTACAAAATCACCAACATTAACATGCACGATATCCTCCTCGTAAATATCTACTTCAACCTGCAATGGCTTGTCAGGCAGGAAAGAAACAATCGGTTCAGTTAAGTTAACAGTTTCTCCTTCCTCCTTTTCTATTTTGATAATTTGCCCTTTAGCTGGACTTCTCAAGATAGACCCCTGGATTTGATCTTGGAGAAGAGAAACACGCGCCTGAGCTTGATCTATTTGCGCTTGGTAAAGTCCATTTTCCTTTAATTTTGTTTCCAATGCAAAGATATTAGCCTTGGCAGTATTAATATTTATTCTATTCGTAATTTTTGTTGTTGCAATCGTTTGTTGCGCATCAACAATATTAGTATAAACAGAGATAATATAGGCCCTCTGGGTATCTAAAGAAGTTTTGTCAGCACTTAGAACAACGTCACGATACATCGGTTTTTCTATGATATCTCGAATCTCCTCTAAAGAATTTGCTATATTCATAAGTATTGTTTGGTTGCCAGCAAGAGCTATCTCAATCTTTTCATACTCAGAACCCCCTGCTACTTCTTTGATATATGCCTGAGCTTGATTCAATCCACTTTCAATCCGATTAACATTTTCTTTAACGCTAATTCCTTCTTGATTGTTAGAATTAAAATAAGTACGTTGTATCAATTTTGTAACATTAAGGGTATCGTAAATTTTCAAATAGGAGCTATTTAAATAAGTAAGAGCGTCTTCGTAGGCATTGGTTAAATCCTGTTCTGCGCTGTCTTCAATGTTTTGTAAATCTTGATTTGCCTTTTCAAGAGAAACTTGAGCGTCTATTTTCTGCGCGTTTACAATGCCAAGGTTAGCATTTGTTTCTTCTAATTGAATATAGAGTTGGCTTGAATCAAGTTTTGCTAATTGTTGACCAACATTAACAATATCGCCTGCCTTAACGCTAATGCTTTCAATCCTGCCGGTATTCTTGAAGCTAAGACTTCTTTCTTCTGAAATTCGAACCGTCCCTGTTTCCGAAACCTCTTTAATCACAGTTCCGATTTCCACTTTTTCTAAATCGAAACCAAGCTCTTCTGTTCTAAAATAAAGATAATAGACAGAAAGGCTTAAAATAATTATGACTGCGATCGTTATTAAAATTGTTTTTTTATTTTTCATATTTTTTTGAAAATATCTTATTTTAAGGTTTTATTCAAACATAAAAACTAAGAATATTTTTTATTATATTTCGTCTTTAACTTACTATTTTTATTATAAAAAAACAAGCCCTATCCAAAATTCGGCTATGCGATAACCGAATAGTAGCAGAATAGAAACTATCGGTAACTGAAAAGATTGCTTGTCGCGTTAAATGGCTAGTTGTCGCATAGCTGACTAGTATTTTATCTTACCTTGCAAATTTCAAAAAATGGCGAGATTTCTTTTATTATTCCTGAAAGATATTCGTCAGAATTTGTCGCAATTTCTTCAAATTTAGGGTCAAGAGTTTTTTCTGCTCTAAAGTTCTGTAAATAATATTTTTGAGCTCCTTTAATCCATTTTGCCATTTCAATTATATCTGCCCTACTCTGAACGCTTGGAACAATAGTGGTCCTAAATTCATAATCTACTTTATTCTCTTTTAAAATAGTAATACTCTGTTGGATTTTATTAACATCTATATCGACTCCGGCTGCCTGACTATATTTTTCTTTGGGAGCTTTGATATCCATTGCCACATAATCGATTAATTTCTCTTGAATCAATTGTTGTAGCATTTCTGGATTCGAACCGTTTGTATCTAACTTAACTTCATATCCCAGTTTTTTTATTTTTCTCACAAATTCAGGTAAGTCTCTGTTGACTGTTGGCTCTCCTCCGCATAGAACACAACCATTTAAAAGTCTTTTTCTGCTTTTTAGAAAATCGAAAAATTCTGTTTCTGGAATTTTGGGTTGCTTTTCTATCTTTTCAGGCAAAACTAATTCTGAACTATAGCAAAAGGGACAACGAAAATTACAGCCTGCCAAAAAAACCGTGCAAGCAATTTTATCTGGATAGTCAATTAAAGTAAGTTTTTGTAGTCCACCAATAATCATATGTAATTTTTAAGGCAGTCCTTTGAGAGACTGCCTTAAATGATTCTTATCTTCTGAGCTATTATTTTTAGAGTAAAACTTTTTCTTTAAATTCCTCTTTGTTTTTAGAATCTGTTTCAGAATCTAATTTAAACTCTTTCCTTTCTTTAAACTCTTGTTGCTTGCCTTCATTAAATTGAGAAACAGGTCTCAAGTACCCAACAATTCTAGTGTAAACTTCGCAGGGCTGTTTTATAACACACTTGGGGCAATAAAAATGTTCACCACTTAAATAGCCATGCACAGGACAGATAGAAAAGGTTGGAGTTAGTGTGATATAGGGTAAATGGAATTTCTCGAAAACTTTTTTGATTAATGCTTTCACATTTTCAATTTCAGAAATCTTTTCTCCCAAGAAAATATGATGAACAGTGCCACCTGTGTATTTACATTGCAAACCATCTTGAGCATTTAATGCTTCGAAAGCATCATCAGTATAGCCAACAGGCAACTGACTTGAATTAGTATAGTACGGAGTATCTTTGGTTCCCGCAGTAACAATGTCAGGATATTTTTTAACATCGTTTTGCGCTAAACGATAAGCCGTTGCTTCTGCCGGAGTAGCTTCTAAGTTATAAATATTCTCGGTTTCTGCCTGAATTTTGATTAATTTATTTCTCATAAAATCCATAATTTCAGAAGCAAGTGCTATGCCTCTTTTAGAGGTAACGTCTTCCTGTATAAAGTTTAGAAGCAGTTCGTTCATTCCAACAAGTCCAATGGTAGAAAAATGATTAGCATAGTAGGCGTTTCTAGCTTTTTTTATGCCTGATAGATAAAATTTAGAATATGGATAAAGTCCTTTATCAATAAAATTTTCAATTGCTTTTCTCTTTATCTCTAAAGTTTCTTTCCCTAAATCCATTAACTTTTCCAATCTTTCAAAAAGCTCTCTTTTTGTTTTAGACAAATACCCGATGCGAGGCATATTAATTGTAACAACTCCTATGGATCCGGTTAAGCTACCTGAACCAAACAATCCACCCCCACCACGATTACTAAGTTCTTTTAAATCCAAACGAAGTCGGCAGCA
>CAYNRO010000032.1:0-5360 GCA_964399845.1 uncultured Candidatus Saccharibacteria bacterium
AAAGTCGGTTGATTCAAAATAATACTATTTATCATTGATCACTAATTATTAATCATTGATCATTGATCATTGATCATTGATTATTAATTATTTATCATTAATCACTAACCATTATGCTTAATTTATTTAAAGACATTATTCCTGGAGAAAATCCTCCAAAAGATATTAATATGGTCGTGGACATTCCAAGAGATTCAAGGAATAAATATGAGTACGACGAAGAAGCAGGGCATTTTAAATTGGATAGAGTTTTGTATTCTCCTATGTTTTTTCCCTTTGAATACGGATTTATGCCTCAAACAATATCTGAAGACGGGGATGCTTTAGACATTGCGCTCATTTCTACTTATTCCACTTTTTCGGGATGCGTTATCAGGGTGCGTCCTATTGGTGTTATTCTAATGCAAGATGAAGCAGGAACTGATAATAAAATTATTGCAGTGCCGTTAGACAGCATAGACCCACGCTTTAAAGAAATTCAAGGAATCGAGGATCTTGGCGAGCACTTGAAAAAAGAGATAGAACTGTTCTTCGCAGATTACAAGAAATTAGAAAAAGGAAAATATGAATTTGTTAAAATAAATGGCTGGGCTGGAAAGAAAAAAGCAGAAGAAATAATTAGAGAAAGTATAAAAAAATATGCAGACAAAAATTAATAAATTAAAAGGATCTCAGATCGAAATAGAAATTGAGAATTCTCAAGAAGAATTTAATGGTTTTATCGAGCAAGCTGTTGAAAAATTAGGGAAAAATTTAGAAATAAAAGGATTTAGAAAAGGTAATGCCCCAAAGCAAGCCATAGAAAGAGAGATAGGAGAAGAAACAATATTAACAGAAGCCAGCGATTTAGCCATTAGAGAAGATTACAGAAAAGCAATAATCGAAAACAAAATCGATGTGATTTCTCAACCCCAGGTTGCAATCAAAAAAATTGCTCGTGGAGATTCTTTAATCTTTACAGTGACAGTAGCTGTTTTTCCTGAAATAAAATTACCAGACTATAAAAATATTGCGAGTAAATCTAAAAGAACAAAGATAACAGTAGCGGAAAATGAAATTAAAGACGCATTAAATTGGCTTCAAAAATCTAGAGCAAAATTTGTTTTAAAAAATGGTCCTGCTGAAAAAGGAGATTTTATAGAGATTGAATATTGGTATCCTCAAAATGAAAATACCGCAGACCTGAAGACAGACGAAAAGAAACCAATTAAAGATTCTTTCATATTGGGAAAAGGGCAGTTTATGCCTAAATTTGAAGAACAATTAATTGGAATGACGGCTGGCGCTGACGAAAAAGAATTTTCAATAACAATGCCAAAGGATGATATTGCGAATATTACAAAAGCATCTCAAGAAAAAGAAACGTTGCAAGATAGTCAGGTTGCTAAGGGTGAAACGAAAGAAGTTGAAATTAAAGTTAAGGTAAATTCAATTCAAAAAGTGGAATTGCCTGAAGTTAACGACCAATTTGCTAAAGGTTTGGGAAAATTTGAGGATTTAGTTGGACTTGAAAATAATATAAAAGATGGGCTTAATTTAGAAAAAGAAGCAGCAGAATCTCAAAGGATACGCACAGAAGTATTGGATAATATAAGCAAAGAGGTTGACTGCGAAACGCCACAAGCATTGGTTGAAAGGGAACAAAGCGAAATGATAAGAAGCCTTAAAAACAATGTGTCAGAAAAGTTGCATATTTCTTTTGAAAAATATTTAGAGCAAATTAAAAAAAGCGAGAAAGAGGTAATGGATTCTTTTCTTATTGAGGCCAACGCAAGAATAAAGAAATTTTTTATCTTGAGAGAAATTGCGGAAGAAGAAAAAATAGAAATTTCAGATGAAGAGATAAAAGAGGAAGCGCAAAAATTATTAAAAAATGTTTCAGATATTGACAAAGCCAAGCAAGATTTTGATTCTGAAAATATGAAAGAATATGCCAAGGAAAGGCTTCGCAACGAAAAAGTTTTTCAATTACTTGAGCAATCTATTAATAACAGTTAATTAATAATAGGCCATAATACAAAGAAGAAAAATTATTAAAAATTTGTTGTGTGCCTATAAATCAATATGAATTTAGTACCTACGGTTTTAGAAAAAACAAAATACGGAGAAAGAGCTTATGATATTTATTCAAGACTTCTGAAAGAAAGAATTATTTTTCTGACAGGCCCAATAAATGACACTTTGGCCAATTTAATTATTGCTCAAATGCTCTTTTTAGCGAGCAAGGATTCGAAAAAAGATATTCAGCTTTATATCAATACTCCGGGAGGTTCGGTAACAGCTGGTTTGGCTATTTACGATACAATGCAGTATGTAAAATGTCCGATTGCAACTATTTGTTTTGGTTTGGCAGCGTCAATGGGAGCTGTGTTGCTTGCAACAGGAGAAGCTGGTAAACGTTTTGCTTTGCCAAATGCTGAAATTCTGCTTCATCAAGTTGCCGGAGGAGCTACTGGTCCTGCGATTGATGTAGAAATTACTGCTAAACAGATAATAAAGATAAAAAATAAATTAAATAAAATTTTAGCCAAACATACAGGTAATTCTTTAGCTAAGCTAGAGAAAGACACTGATAGAGATTTCTATTTATCTCCAGAAGAAGCAAAAGATTATGGAATTATCGACGAAGTGATAAAAAAAGAAGACCAAATGTCATAGAAGCAAAATATACGCAAAGATAGACCAGATATACAAAAATACAGGGAATCATCGCCTGTATTTTTTTTGACATTATTTGGTAATTTTGCTATAATTTTAGCATTACTTTGAGTAGAATCTTTTCTAGTTCAAGGTATTAATAAATTTTAACTTAGAATATTGGATTTATTTAAAATAACACAAAATAACACAGAGTAGAGCGCAAAGAAGCCTTTAGGCATTTTTACGTAGATTGTTGTTAAGATTTGTGTAAATTAAGGTGTTGATTAAAAACCAAATTCTTATTACTAAAAATGAATCAATTTATCCTACTTTTAGTGGGTATATTTGCCTTAGGCGCTGGAGCGCTTTTAGGGTATTTTGCAAGGCAATCAATTGCCAGAAAGAGGGCAGACACGATAGAAACCCTTCTTCAAACAAAGGTTGCGCGAGTTAAGAAAGACATAGAAGCAATAAAAGCAAAGGCTGAAAAAGAGGCAGTCCAAATTGCCGAAAGAGCCAAAAAAGACACAGAAACGCAGAGAAAAGGACTTTTCGACGCAGACAGAGTATTGTTAGAAAGAGAAAATAGTTTAGGAAAGAGAGCGTCAATATTAGACGACAGGGAAAAAGAATTTATAGAGAAAGTTGGCAAATTAAAAGAGATAAAACTATCTTTAGAAGATTTAAGAAAAGAGTCTTTAGAGAAATTAGAAAAAATTGCTAAACTTCCCCAAGAAGAGGCTAAAAAGGAATTATTAGATAATATTGAGAAAGAATACGAAGTCGAAATTTTGGAAAAAATGAGGAAGTTAAAGGTTGATGGATTTGAGAGATACGAGAGAAAAGCAAAGGAAATATTAGCTTTTGCTATGCAAAAGTGCGCGCTTTCTCAAGCGCAAGAGATAACCACGACAAGCGTGAGTCTTCCATCAGACGAAATAAAAGGAAGAATTATTGGCAAGGAAGGCAGGAACATTAAGACATTGGAAAAGTTAACAGGCGTTGAAGTTATGGTTGACGAAACACCTGAAATGGTTCTCATTTCTGGGTTTGACCCTGTTAGGAGACAGATTGCAAAAAATGCTTTAGAGAAATTAATCCAAGATGGCAGAATACAGCCTGCGAGAATAGAAGAAATGGTTAAAAAGGCTGAATCAGAAATAGTTTCAGAAATAAAAGAAGCAGGCGAAAGAGTTGTTTACGAAACAGGTATATTGGGTTTAGACCCTAAAATAGTTCAGCTTTTAGGAAGACTGCATTTTAGGACCAGTTATGGACAAAATGTTTTACTGCATTCAATAGAAGTTTCTTATTTGTCAGAAGCAATTGCAGCTGAGTTGGGCGCTGACACTCAAGTAGCTAAAAAAGCAGGGCTATTGCACGATATTGGCAAAGCCCTTGACCATCAGACAGAGGGCTCACATGTTAAAATTGGTATGAGGATTTTAGAAAAGTTTGGGGTAGAAAAAGCCGTAATCGACGCTATGAAATCTCATCACGAAGAATATCCTTATGAAACGATTGAAGCAATTATAGTGCAAGTAGCTGATCAGATCTCTGGAGCAAGACCTGGAGCGAGAAAAGATACCCTTGAAAACTATATCAAACGACTTGAAGAGCTTGAAAATATTGCAACATCTTTCTCGGGCGTGAAGAAAGCATATGCCATACAAGCAGGCAGAGAAATACGAGTATTTGTAAAACCTGAAGAAATTAATGATTTTGCGACAGAGAAAATGGCAAAAGGCATAGCTAATAAGATACAAAGAGAATTAAGATATCCCGGGGAGATAAAGGTAACCGTAATTAGAGAGAATAGAATTATTGAATACGCACGCTAAATCACTGGTCATTAATCATTGATCACTGATCATTAGTCATTGATCATTAATCATTGATTATTGATTATTAACAAAACCCGCTTTATAGAGCGGGTTTTGTGTTGTTACCATAGATTAATTTTATTCTCTATATATTACCTTATACCATATTTTGTCGGTATGAAAGTCATGGACAATTAATCCTCCTAACCCTCCCAATACAACAATAGGAAGACTATAGGCAAGATTCATATAAAAAATCAACGACATTGCAATGCCTCCCAATATCCAATGATGCACATGAATTCTATAATCACCTAATTTGAGAATTATTAATTTTATTTTACCTGTGTCTAAGAATTTTCTCCTAAAGAAATCTGTTCCCAGATATCCAAGGATTATACCGACAACGAATATAATCGATACATAATAAAATGACACTGCTAAGGTTATTCCGGGTAAAATCGCTTTTCTGATTTTTTTACTCATAAATTTTTCTATATCCTATGTATTATATATATTATTATATGCTAAAAATTGATAATATACTAACAAGGCCTTGGAGCGGGTGAAGGGAGTCGAACCCTCGTCATCAGATTGGAAATCTGAGGTTCTGCCACTAAACTACACCCGCATTTCATTTTCCTTTCTTTTCGGGGCACCCGGACTCGAACCGGGAATCCTGCGCTCCCAAAGCGCATATGTTAACCATTACACCATGCCCCGTTCTGCCTGCATTTATGTATATCATTATATCTTAGATTGTTCAATGCTCACATATCCTTGTGTTCTAGAAAGTATTTCATAATTCAATAATAAGATGTTATAATTACGAGTGAGGGAGAAATACAAAAATTTATTTTTGTATTTTAACCGAACGAAGTGATTAAGTTCTTACAA
>CAYNRO010000033.1:0-5299 GCA_964399845.1 uncultured Candidatus Saccharibacteria bacterium
TTACTCGCGGTTGATTAATTCTTTGAATCTTTGCCAAAGGTTTGGAATATCGTCTTTCATTTCTTGTTTTTCTTTTTCAAACTCCTGCTGAACTTCAGGTTTTCTATTTTCAATTTCTTTTCCTAAAAAAGAATTAATTTTTTGCCAAGTTTCCTTGAATTTTAACTTGATATAAGAATTCCAGATATATTTAATCCAATCTATTGTTTTTAACAGGCCTTGTTTTGCACTTTCTATGATACTGCCTATTATATGGCCTGTAGAACTCTGAATTGACTCCCCTGCTGTGTCTGAAGCTAAAACGGGACAATACAAGGCAAAAGCCATAAAAACAGCTAATAAGGCTGATAAAAACGAAAAATAGAATATATATTTCATATATTATTAATCATGATAGAGGTCAGACCTCCACAAGGTCGTGGAGGACTGACCTCGGGGAGGGGGGGGTGATCATTAATCATTGATCATTGCTTTGGCTTGTTCGATTCTTCTAAGGGTCTTTTCCTTGCCCAAAATCTCAGCAACCTCAAATGGCCCGGCTGAAGCCTTTTTGCCAGTCAATGCCACCCTCAAAGGCCATAAAATCCGGCCTCTGTTCCCTGTTAGCTCGCCTTTATTGAGCTTTGCTAAATTTTCAGGACTTAAAACTTTTTCTAAATTTTCTTTGTGCCAATCTTTATCTTCCACAGAAGATAATAAGCTTATTAAATCATCAAAAGAACTTTGAATCTCTTTGCCAGACATATCTTTCCATTTAAGCAGTTCCCTATCATAATCCAACTTTTCTTTAAAGAAAAAACTGGTCAAATCTGTGATTTCGGAAAGTTGTTTTAACCTTTCCTGATATATTGAAATTATTGTTTTAAGTTGCTCAAACTTTATTTTCTCGTTTGTTGCAACTATTTTGTAAGTTTGAGAAATCAAGGTACCTCCATAACCTGGCGGATATTGCTCTGTTTCAAATACAGGAATTATTAGTCCTGCTTCAATTAGATAAGGTATACATAATTCAGTTAACCTTTCAATAGATTTATTACGAATATAGAATCCATTTAAAAAATCTAATTTCTTAATATTAAAAATTGCGCCTGATTTTTGCACTTTTTCAAAGGAAAAATCCTTAATTAGCGAAGGCAAAGAATAAATATCCCTTTCGGTGCCTGGATTCCATCCCAAAAAAGCCAAAAAGTTAATTATAGCTTCAGGCAGATAACCCATTTCCCTATATTCGTTTACAGATACTGCGCCGTGTCTTTTGCTTAATTTACTCTTATCTGGAGCCAATATTAATGGCAAATGCGCATATTCTGGATTAGGAAAATCTAAAGCCCTTTGTATTAATATTTGCTTTGGAGTATTTGATAAATGGTCTTCTCCCCTGATTATATGAGTTATCTGCATTTCAAAATCATCAATGGCTGCCGTGAAGTTATACAAAGCATTGTCAAAATCTTTAGCAATAACAAAATCCCCCATTAACTCTGAATTAAACTCAACTTCTCCCCTGATTAAGTCTTTAAATTTTATAATACAAGCAGGGGTTCTCAGTCTGATAACATATTTTTTACCCTGTTTTAAATTATCCTCAACTTCTTGTTTGGAAAGTTTTGAACATTTTCCGTCATAAAGCGCTGGTTGGCCTATACTCATCTGATATTGCCTTTTAGCCTCTAACTCGTCAGGAGTACAAAAACAATAGTACGCCTTATCTTCTGATAAAAGTTTCTCTAAATACTTTTTATAAATATCTTTTCTTTCGCTTTGTCTGTACGGGCCATAGTTGCCAATGTATTTTCCATTGCGTTCTTTATTTCCATCTTTTAATTCTTGGTTTTCAAGAATTTCTATTGGCCCCTCGTCCCATTCAATATTCAACCATTTTAGGCTTTCAATAATATCTTTCTCAAAATCAACATTAGATCTCTCTGTATCTGTATCTTCTATCCTTAAAATAAACCTACCTTCAAGTTTTTTGCTGAAAAGGTAATTAAAAAAAGCTGTTCGTGCACTCCCAATATGCAAATTGCCTGTTGGCGAAGGAGCAAAACGAGTTCTTATTTCACCGCTTTTTGTAAGTTTGAATTTATCTTCTAATTTTTTCGCTTCCATAAAATTATTGTTCATTAACTGCTTCTTTAGAAAAATACCAATTTAAGACTTCTTTTGCAATAGGCAAAGGAGCTCCTTGCACATCCTTGGCGTCTTCCACCATTATGGTTAAAACAATTTCAGGATCGTCATAGGGGGCAAATACTGTTATCCAGTTATGATAATAATGCGGTCTTGATGTCTGGGCGCTTCCAGTTTTGGCAGCCACTGCAACAGGCAAAGAATTAAATGAAGTTGCTGTTGCCTTGGGACTATTTTCGCCTGTAACTGTCTGTCGCATTCCTTGCCTAATAATTTCTATGTTTTCTAAATCAACAAAGTTTTCCATTAATATCTCTGGTTCTATGTCTTGACTTAGGTTTTCTTCCTTATCTATAATTTGCCTTACTATTTGTGGTTTGTAAAGCGTTCCTCGATTAGCTATTGGCACAAAAGCAAAAGTTTCTTGCAATGGAGTAATTGAAACATCTCCCTGTCCAATGGCAAGATTATATGTGTCTCCGTCCCACCAGTTCTCGTTTTTCACTTCTCTTTTCCATTCTGGGCTTGGTATCAGTCCTGCATCTTCTCCGGGAAGATCAATTCCCGTTTTACTCCCCCATCCAAATAATTCAAGATATTTTTTAATTTTTGATGGCCCTAAACCTTCTTGCTCTTCATATCCGCCCCCAATGGTATAGAAATAAACATTACAAGATTCTGCGATCGCTTTCCTTATGTCAGTAAAACCATGAGTTGCCCAGTCGTTTTTCTCTGTAAAATTCTCTGGATTGTATTTATTAGGGATAATAATTTTACCCTTGCAGAGAATTCTCTTTAAAGGCGCGATTATTTTCTCTTCAAGTGCTGCTATGGCGATAAGAGGTTTAATCGTTGACCCGGTTGCATATCTGCCTGCAATTGCTCGATTAAAAAAATATTCTTCATCGTCCTCATCTCTTAAAAGTTTTTCTAATTCCTCTGAATTTGTACCTTGATTGAATAAATTATTATCAAAACTTGGCAAATTAACCAAAGCCATAACTCCACCTGTTTTTGGATTTAACGCTATTCCAACCGCTTTTGTCGCTCCAATTTCCTCAAGTTTCTTTTCTAGTTCTTGCGTGATCTTTCTCTGTAATCCAGAATCCAACCACAATACCAAGCTTTTGCCTGATTTCGGCAAAGACGCAACCTCTCTTGAAATTTCATTGCCAAGAGCATCTTTTTCTATTTGCATTTTGCCCAAATTCTTCCTTAAAGCATCTTCATAGGACTTTTCTATCCCAGATATTCCAATATAGTCACGACTTGTATAAGTATCAGGGGAATTTTCCAATTCCTGGGCACCTATTTTCCCTGTATAGCCAATGATATGAGCAAAAATCTCTCCCTCTTTATAATCTCTAACTTCTTTTTTGTCTATTGAAAAACCAGGAAAATCAGCAATTCTCGCTTCAAGAACTATCAATTCTTCGTAATCAAGATTTTCAGAAATTAAAACCATTTTATCTGTTTCTAAATCTTTTTCTTTATCAAGGCCAAGCTTGAACTCAAATGGATTTATTTTCTTTTCAACCTCAAAAGGATCTTCTTTGATTATTTTAGATACCTCTTCTATGTCTTGCCAGCTAATTTCATTTGACTTTTCTCGATTAAAGAATAAATCATAACTCGGTTTGTTGAAAACCAATTGTTCTCCTTGCGAGTCATAAACAACTCCCCTTGAAGCTTGGATTGAGCCGACAATAAACTTATTTCTGTCAGACAAAGAAAGATATTTATTATGTTCGATTGCTTGTAGGTAAAATGTTATTGCAAAAAGGGAAAGAATTAGAATTATAATAAAAACAAAGAAAACTTTCAGAATTTTCCTTGAAAGCAAAACTTCTAACTTTTTACTTGATATGCCAAAATCAAATTCTCTTTTTTGCGCTAATTTATCTAAAAAAACTTCTTGTGGTTCTAAGTAAGCTTTGCCCCTATTTTCAATTTTTCTGTTTTTAAGCTCTTTTGATAGACGGGATTTGAACATATTTTTTAAAAACTAATTTTATAAAAAGAGCGATTATTATTGCGATTGAGATATTAAATCCAATTAATTGGCTTGAGAAAACATCCAGAAAGAATCCGCCCGTAAAAGCCACTAATATTCCCGAGAAATTTTCTCTTTTTTCGAAAAGATTCCAAAGAACGATTAAAATGAATATGGAATTAAGAAAATAGAAATTATAATGCGTTAATATATTAAAATGAACAAAAAAACTAGTTTCAAGCAATGCTAAACAATAAAGAATTATAATTGAAATCGTAATTTTCTTCATAAACAGAAATTATTGTTCGGTGATTACAAACAAAAAATTTATTTCTTTAAGATTAAATTTAGATTTAATTTCAGCTTGTTGAAAAGGTTCTGTATCATCTTTTCTAATTTCTGCAATTTCCCCGATTAAAAGCCCTGAAGGGAAAATACCTCCCAAACTACTGGTTACAATAAGGTCTCCTTGGGAAATATCTTTGTCGTGTGGCACAAGATCAAGCCAGATTTTAGAATTTCCTTTTCCTTCTATTAACCCAAAAGCATCCTTTTCTTGAATTTTAGCGTCAAGCGAAGATTTTTCATTAGAAATTAACATTACTTTCGAAAAATTATCATAAACCTTGCTTATTCTTCCTAATAAAATCTTTTCCTTTGTGATCACAGGCATCTTCTCTGCAATATTGTCTTGAGAGCCTTTGTTTATGATTATGAAATCTTGAGAAATGTCTTTTCCTATTATTTCTGCCAATGTTAATTTGAATTCTTTCTCAGTATTTACATTTAGCGATTCTCTTAAAAATTTATTCTGCTCCTTAACTTCGTTTAAAAACGCAATTTTTGCCAATAATTCTTTATTTTTAAGAGACAAATCGTCTATTCTGCCTTCTGTATCCTTTGTCCCAATAATCTTATGGAAAAATTCAGAAGAGCTCTCCCCTATTTTCCACAAAGGTTTTTGTAAAGGAGCAGATACTGAATAAAAAAATGTTTTTAAAGGTTTTTGAAAAAAACTTAACGCAAAAATAACTAAAACTATTAAAACAATTTTTATCAAAAGTTTATTTCTGCGCGACGCTCTGCTTGTTCTTGAAAGAGAAATCTTCATATTATTTCATATTGTTTTGTATTGTTTAGTATTATTTAATTTTACCTTTAAATAACCAAAAAAGC
>CAYNRO010000034.1:0-4960 GCA_964399845.1 uncultured Candidatus Saccharibacteria bacterium
CCCAATCTTTTTCGCTGAACCTTTACCTGTATTCTGCTTCACAGGAGTCAGTTACTTCTACTCCTTTGTGCTCGGCAAATTTTTTTACTGGCTCGGCTGATAGAATTCTACGATGAATATCCATGCAAAGGACTATTGGAATTTTTAATTCTAAGGCCATCTCAACCACCATGACTCCGGTGGGATGCATTTCAAAGCCATCTATCCAAAGACCAGCGGCTTCGATTACATTTTTAGCACCATGGATAATTCCAAACTCTTTTAATAACAAAAAACACTTATTGCTGGCAAAATAATTCCAGCCATCAGGGGATTCCTTATGCTTCTTATCATCAAACGGAAAAAATATATAAGATATAATCCGGTCATAGTCCTTAGAATTTATTAACTTTTCCGCCGTTTCATAAGTAGTAGCGAAATCGACGAGAACCATATCTTTCCTCACCCTTGCCTCTGCTTTTGCGTCGTTTAAATGTTTTTCATTGTTTTCAATGACTAAAATGTTTTTTTGCATGGCCTTCTCCTTCACTTTAATTGTTTGTTAATGTGCCATATATTGTCCTGCTTTTACTATGTCATTTAGAGTCTATCTTGTCAAATTTTGCGACCTACATTCTACTCCGAAACGCAACACTTAATTCTTTATTAATAAACAACCAGTGATTATTTACGGGTATTTTTGGCTTTAATGATAAAGTGGTATTTTGTAGCTTCAATCAAAAACATTGAAACTATTGCCAGCCCGATTAAAATTCCCCAGCTTACTATGCCCAGAGGAACTGTGTGTAAAACAACCTGCAGAGGGGGAAGATAAATTGCCAGAGCAAAACCAATAAAAACCATCAAAGATGAAAAAAGCAAAAACTTATTATCAAAAATATTGATTTGCCAAATATTTTTCTTTAGATTTTTATAGCAATAAACGACAAAGGCAGTGTCTAGGCAAAGGGCTCCAAAAACCATTGTTCTAGCATAATCTAAACCTAAGCCTAATTTCCCCCATATAAACCAAAACATAAAAAAAATCAAAAATTCATCAATTAAACCTGTTGCAAAAATCAAAACCTTCATTTCTCTTGTCAGCAAAGGACTTTTGCTAGGGTCAGGACCTCGTTTCATTATATCTTTTTCGTTCGGCTCAAAAGCGTAAGCAATACTTGGTAAAGTATCTTCAATAACATTATTCCAAAGAATTTGAGTCCATAATATAGGAATAGGCCATCCTAAAGCTATACTCCCTCCAACTAAAATCACAGAAGCAAAAGAGTCAGCCAGAATATAGCTAATCGCCTTTCTAATGTTATCTAAGGTTGCTCTGCCTTGTTCTATTGCTTTTACGATAATATCAAAACTATTATCCAACAACACCATATCAGCTGTTTGCTTAGCAACATCTGTCCCAGACCCTAAAGCTAATCCAATATCTGCCTTTCTGAGCGCAGGTGCGTCGTTAACCCCGTCTCCTGTCATCGCGACCACTTCTCCTTTGTCTTGCCAGGCTTGAACTACTCTCATTTTGTGCCTTGGTTCGGTCCTGGCATAAACTTTTATTTCTGCAACTCTATCGCTTAATTCCCTGTCCGACATTTCGTCTAATTGATATCCTTCTAAAACATTTTTATCTTTTATTTTGATTCCGATTTCTCTGGCAATGAACATAGCGGTTTGTTTATGGTCACCTGTGATTATTATAGGTCTCAGTCCAGCCTGGCGAGCAATTCTAAAGGCGTCTTTAACACCTTCTCTCAGAGGATCCCTCAGGCTTATAAACCCCACAAAAGTTACGCCTTTAGAATAATCCTCGAGATTTTGCTTTTTGGACTTTGCGTCTTTCGTATTTATCTGTTTATACCCAACAGCAATCACTCTCTTGCCTGTTTTAGTTATTTTGTTTAATTTTCCAAAAAGTTCTTCCCTTATTTTTTGATTAATTTTTTTCTGCCCATTTGTTAATTTCACATTTGTGGATATTTCTAGAATTTTTTCAGGCGCGCCTGAAAAATACAACAAAAAGTTGTTGTCTTTCTTCAACATAAGGGCTTCATATTTTAGAGAAGGATCAAAAGAAAATTTTCTGATCACTGGAAATTCCTTATCTAAGTTTGGCTTTAAAATTCCGGCTGTTCTACCTGCTAAAAGCAAAGCTCTATCAGTGGACCTACCTCTAATCTTCCATTCTAATGGATCGTCCTCTGGATTTTCAACAAAAGCCTCGTTACATAGAGTTGATATTTCTAAAGATAAAGAATAAAGCGGATTTTTTATTTTTGTCCCAATTTTAAAATCCTTATTAAGCGTTATAATCTTATCAGCCTCCATATTGCCTTTAGTAAGAGTCCTTGTTTTATCAGCACAGATTACAGAAACAGAACCAAAGGTTTCAACTGAAGCAAGTTTTCTAACAAGTCCTTTTTTCCTAGATAATTTTTCCATCCCAATAGCTAAAACCAGTGTCATTACTATGGGCAAGGATTCTGGTATTCCTCCCACAGCAATCGCAGCAGCAGTCTCAAACATCTCTATTATATTTTGACCCTTTATTACTCCCAGAAAAAAAATAAACAAGACAGCCAGAACTATTAATACACCTATTGTTCTAGAAAAACGGATTAACTTTTTTTGCAATGGAGTTTTGCTTTCTTTTGTTTCCTTGACCAAAACAGCAATCTTGCCTGTTTCTGTTTCTTGTCCAACAGACGTTATGACTGCCTTACCTTGTCCTTGCTTTACCAAGCAACCTGCAAAAACCATATTGTCTCTATCTGCCAACGCAATACTGCCTGACAAAACTTGTGTTCTTTTAAGTATAGGTAACCATTCGCCTGTCAGAGAAGCTTCTGAAATTTCAAGATTTTCAGATTCAATTAATCTTCCGTCAGCAGGAATTTTATTTCCTGAACTCAAAATAACAATATCCCCTGGAACCACTTGCTCTTGAAGAATTTCTTTTTTGCTTCCGTTCCTGATTACTATTGTTTTAGTCTTTAAAAGCTCTCTAAGCGTTTGAAAGGTTTTTGAAGCTTTGTTTTCTTCCCAAAATCCAAAAACAGCATTTATTATTATAGCGATAAAAATAAAACAGCTTTCAAGAATGCTTTGGGGATAGTCTTCTAAAATTAGCACTATTATTCCCACTACAATTAGAATATAGATAAAAGGACTCTTAAATTGTGACAAGAAAATACTTGCAACTGTTTGCGGTTCTTTCTGTGGGAGTTTATTCTCTCCAAATCTTTCCATCCTCTCTTTGGCTTCTTTGTCGCTAAGTCCGTTGTAAGCGTCAGAAGCAAGATTTTCGACTGCCTGTTGCGCAGAAATGTTATGCCAGAAAACTTCTTTCATATATATTATATTTTATGCTTTATGTTTCTTTATTTTAATAAGAAATAGACTATTTCGAAAATAATACCTAAAACGAAAATTCCGACCAATGCATAAAAAACAGGATTCATTTTTTTAGATAACTGTTTCTTTAAAAATGCACGATAGAGAAAAATAATAAGAATTCCCCCGATTCCTAAAGAAATAGTTCCTGTAAAACTTATTACACTAATAAGTCCTCTAATGCCCAAAAGAAAAAGGAGCAATGGAGGAAAACAAGCTAATGCCCAGCTAATATTTTTAGAAAGACCAAAATCATACCAAAATATTTTCTTTAATGTTAGCCCTAACGCGATAAAGGAAGTAAAACAGGATAAAATTCCAAAAATAAACCCTAATTTTATAAAATTTCCATTAATTACTCTTCCCAGCCCTGAAATTGATTCTATGGAAGTGTTTGGTCCACAAACTCCAAATATGATAAAAATGAAAAATATATAGACAAGAGAAGATAGAAGAATGCCCCAGAATATCACTTGTCGCAATTTTGTTCTAATTGCATCTTGGCCTGAATCTTGTGCAGATTTCTTCAGCATCTCTTTAATCTCAGGCACCATAGTGGCTCCCCAAAGAGAAAAAAGAACAACCCCATAGGGCAAGGTTAAAAACTTGATATCAATATTTTTGAAATATCCAATGTCTATAAAAGAAAAACTTTTTATAAAAAAAATAACGAGAATTACAAAAAAGACGCCGAGTAAAAATAACTCAATGCCGGAAATCGCTTTAATACCACGAAATATTAAATAAGATCCAGCAATAAAAAATAAAATAGAATATAAAATAGAACTGCCTCCTAAATAAACACCGAGAATAGAATTTAAAAATTGTCCGCCAATAATTAAATAAGCGATCAAGGTTCCAATTAAACCAATCCCTATTACAAAAAGAGCGATTTTTTTCCATTTTTCTCCAAAATACTCTCCAACATAACCAGGCAAGCGATGTTTCTTTTTGCTGTTCAAAACTATTTCGGCGTAAATTAAATTGATTGAAATGGCCACAAAAGCCATAAAAACAAAATATACAATTACAACAAAAAAACCTGATTTAAGGGCAACGTATGGCAAGGCAAACATTCCTGCTCCTATAACCGTTCCAAGAAAAACAGCAAGCGCTTTAAAGAAAACTATTTTCTCTTTCATAAACAATCAAAAAGCGAATTACAAAAAAAACATAAATATAAATACTATATAAAGTTATATATAAAAAACTATTTATTGTTTTGAAAATTTAAAATTATATTTTGTATACCTTGTACCCTTCCCTGGCTTTTTCTTTGATTTTCATTCCTATTTCATCGCCCTTTTTGGCTTTCTTTATTTTCTTATGATCAACTTCCATTGATTTAACTTTTTGTTTAAAGTTAGTGCTTTCTCCTCCAACAATTCTGATAGAATCGTCTATTGATAAAGGCGAAGATAATTTAATCACAGCTACTTCAACTTGCGCAAAATAATGAACAATCTCTCCAATTAATTTTTCTTTTTTTGAAGATATTTGAGAAGTTTTTTCTGGCATATTTTTAAATATTATAGCTTACATAATCACGACCTTTATTTTATTATAGCATTCATAC
>CAYNRO010000035.1:0-4959 GCA_964399845.1 uncultured Candidatus Saccharibacteria bacterium
CTTTTTTAATTATCGCAACTTTGCTTTTCGTCATTTCCTGCATCTCGCGTAAAATTCATATTTGGGAAGGGTTAATGTATCTTTTGATTTATACTTTGTTTTTAATAAAACTTTTTGGATTGTTTTAGGCATTGTATCCTAATGTATTAATTTATTGTATAATAGGAAGCATAAGCATTAAAAGTTTGTTGAAACCTGATTTCAATAGACCTAAAAAGAATATGTCTATTAAAGATTTTTACAAAATCAACAAAGAAAAAGGAATTGCTATATATCTGTCGGTTATAATAATGAGTATCATCTTGTCCATAGTCTTGGGTTTGACCGTGATTTTGGTTGGACAGATAAAAATGACAAAAGATGTTGAGAGTTCAGTTATTGCTTTCTATGGAGCTGACAGCGGGATTGAGCAAATGCTTTACGCAGAAAGTAGCGTTACTAATATTACTGGTAGTATGAGTTTGGGCACAGGTAAACAAGTGGATTATGAAGCTTGGAGGGTTGCAGAAGGAGCTGAAACATGGTGTTTAGGGAGTACAGTATACAGTTCTTGCATTAAATCTGTAGGGACTTATCGAGGAACTAAAAGGGCTATCCTGATTACAATGTAATACCTCTAATTTTTAGAAGATTTATTCAAATAGAACTTTTAAATGGACAAACAACAAGCCCAGCAGCGAATTGAAAAATTAAAAGAAACCATCTCTTACCATAGACGTTTATATCATATTTTAGACCAAGAGGAGATTTCTGACGCAGCTCTTGATTCTTTGAAAAAAGAGCTTTTTGATTTAGAGCAAGAATTTCCAGAATTTATTACTCCTGATTCTCCAAGCCAAAGAGTTGGCGGAAAAGCTTTGGATAAATTTGAAAAAATAAAGCATTTGAAACCAATGCTTTCTTTTAATGATGCTTTCTCGCGTCAAGACATAGATGCTTGGCTCATACGAATTTCAAAGCTTTTAACCAAAGCAGAAATAGCTAATATTGATTTTTATTGCGAGTTAAAAATCGACGGTTTGGCAATTGAATTATTTTACGCAGAACAAAATCCTATTTCTCAAGGTAAACAAGCCAGAAAAATTTTAAAAAGTGGCTCAACAAGAGGCGATGGGAAAATAGGCGAAAATGTTACGCAGAACTTAAAAACAATAGACTCAATTCCATTAAAAATTGAAAATAAAGAAAAAGTAATTGAAAATATTAAAAAGTATGGATTGGTTAAAACGCATAAATTAAGCCAGAGCTTGATTAAAGCCATAAAAGACTATAATCCTAAAAAGCCTATTATTGTCCGCGGAGAAGTCTTTATTTCAAAAAAAGAGTTTAACAGAATCAACCAAGAACGCAAGAAGGCAGGGCTTTCTCTCTATTCCAATCCTCGCAACCTTGCAGCTGGGTCTATTAGACAGCTTGACTCCAAAGTTGCGTCCATGCGCAATTTGGATTTTTTCGCCTATGATTTAATTACTGATTTTAAAGAAAAAACCCATAGAGAAAAGCATCAGATATTAAAAGAGTTTGGTTTTCACATAAGCAAGTATAGTAAATATTGCGCTAATGTAGAAAAAGTTTTTGAGTTTTATAAAGAATGTCAAAAATTAAGAAAAAAATTGCCCTACGAAATAGATGGCATTGTTTTGATTGTTAATTCTAATAAAATTTTTGAAAAGTTAGGAACAGTTGGTAAAACTCCAAGGGGAGCAATTGCGCTTAAATTTCCTCTTGAAAAAGTAACTACAATTGTAGAGGATATTAGGGTTCAAGTTGGGCGCACAGGCGTATTGACTCCTGTTGCTTTTTTAAGGCCTGTTCAGGTTGGTGGCGTGGTAATTTCGCGCGCAACTCTACATAACCAAGATGAAATAAAAAGACTAGAGATTAAAATAGGCGACACAGTCATTGTTGGAAGAGCAGGAGATGTGATTCCTGATATTCTAAAAGTTTTGAAAGATTTAAGAACAGGCCAAGAAAAAGAATTTAAAATGCCGTTAAAATGTCCAATTTGCAGTAGCAACATAGTAAAAGTTAAAGGAGAGGTTATGTTCCGTTGCCCTAACCCAAAATGTCTTGCAAGACAGAAAAAATATTTTTCCTATTTTGTTTCTAAAAAAGCTTTTAATATTGATGGACTTGGCCCAAAGATTATAGAGCAACTTGTAGAAAATAATTTAATCGCAGATCCATTAGATCTTTTTGAATTAAAAGAAGGAGATCTTTCGATTCTAAAAGGCTTTGCTGAAAAATCAGCTCAAAAATTAGTAAAAGAAATTCAAGCAAACAAAAAAATAACTTTTCCAAAATTTATTTACGCTTTGGGAATTAGAACTATTGGGGAGGAAACTGCTCAAAATTTAGCTGATTATTTTAAAGATATAGAAGGCATAAAAAATGCTTCAATAGAAGATTTAGAGGAAATAAAAGACATTGGTTCTGTATCTGCCAAATTGATTTATAAATGGTTTCGAGTAGAAATGAATTTAAAATTTTTAGAAAAATTAATAAAATTAGGGATACAAATAGAAAATCAAAAAAAGAAAATCAAGAATCAAAAATTAAATGAATTGAGTTTTGTTTTAACTGGGGCTTTGGACACAACAACAAGAGAAGAGGCAAAAGAAAAAATTAAAGAATTAGGGGGACGTGTTTCAGAATCTGTTTCAAGAAAAACAAATTTTTTAATTATTGGTAAAGACCCTGGAACAAAATATGAAAAAGCCAAAAAACTTGGTATTAAAATAGTAAAAGAGAAAGATTTCCTAAAAATGCTTAATGATAAGTAATCAATGATCAATAATCAATGATTAATATCTCCCCTTCCCGAGGTCAATCCTCCACGTACTCGTGGAGGTCTGACCTCTATAACCAACGATAACCGATAACTATGTACATACTATCCCATTTAAAACGTCTTGATTGGGTATTAGCCGTTACTTCTGTGCTTTTGGTTGGAATAGGGCTTTTATCTATTTATAGTTCTTCTCTGGGCAAAGGAGATTTTTCTAATTTCAATAAACAGATTATTTTTTTTGCAATTGGATTTTTTGTGATGCTGGCATTAAGTTTTTTTGATTGGAGAACTTTTAAAACAAACTCTTATTTTATTTTAGTCCTTTATTTCTTTTGCGTTTTATCTTTAGTCGGATTATTTTTTCTAGCTCCTGAAATTAGGGGAGTAAAAGGATGGTATAAATTAGGACCAGTTTCGTTTGACCCAATAGAACTTACGAAAATTGTTTTAATAATCTTACTGGCAAAATATTTTTCAATGAAACACATTGAAATGTATAGATTAAGGCATATTTTCCTCTCAGGTTTCTATGTTTTGTTGCCTTCGTTTTTAATTTTTCGTCAACCAGATTTTGGTTCAGCTTTAATATTAGTTGCTCTGTGGATTGGGGTTTTGATTATATCTGGAATTAAATTACGCCATTTTTTGATTTTATCTCTTTGTGGTATTTTACTTTTAACTTTAGCTTGGTCTTTTTTTCTAAAAGATTATCAAAGAGAAAGAGTGATATCATTTTTAGCTCCTGAAACCGAACCTCTTGGAATGGGTTGGAGTCAGATCCAATCAAAGATAGCCATTGGTTCAGGTGGATTTTTCGGACAAGGGATGGGTCAGGGATCACAAACTCAATATGGGTTTTTGTCTGAACCTCACACCGATTTTATTTTTGCATCTATCGCAGAAGAGTTTGGATTATTGGGCGTGTCATTTCTTTTCTGTCTTTATATAATTCTATTTTGGAGAATTATGAAAATTGCCATTGCTTCTCGAACTAATTTCCCGCGACTATTCGCTGCGGGCGTTGTTATTGTTTTATCGTCGCAATTATTTATTAACATAGGGATGAATCTTGGTATCCTGCCTGTTATCGGTATTTCTTTGCCATTGATTAGCTATGGCGGTTCAGGTCTAATCGCTGTTTTTATTAGTTTTGGTATACTCCAAAGCACAAAAGTTAGTTAAATATGTATTGAACAAATAAAAGTTTTGAACATTGATTAATAATAGATTACATAATATAATAATCATTAATCATTGATCATTAATCATTTATTATTAATTAGTTCCTTTAGAGGTCAGACTTCCACGTGGTCGTGGAAGACTGACCTCGGGTTGGGGCAAAAATATGGCAAAGGTTTTAAGTAAAATATTTTCAAAAAAGAGTTCTTCAGTTAAAGTCTCTTCGGCTCAGACTCCCGTAGCTCAAGCTTCTTCCAAGACAGGCGAGATTTACGAAAAAATCTCTAAAAGCAGTATATATCTTTTAGTTTTTCTGCTACCGCTTTTTTTCCTTCCTTGGACAGCCAATGTTCTTGATTTTAACAAGCAAGCGTTGTTAATAGTTTTAGTGTTTATTGCAATGTTTGCCTGGATACTGAAAACTTTAATTTCGGGCAAGTTTAAGTTTTGTTTTAACTGGCTTCATATTCCGGTATTAGGGTTCTTTTTTGTTTTATTAGCTTCAACTATCTTTTCGCTATGGTCCTATGGTAGTTTCTGGGGTTGGCCGCAAATAACTTCAGCCAGTCTTATAACTCTACTTTCTTTAGTTTTATTATATTTCCTAATAACGAGTTTATTCAAAACCAAGGAAGTTTTCAAGCTAATGTCTTTATTGGCCTTATCAAGTTTTTTGGTAATGCTTTTCGGAATTTTACAGCTTTTCGGCAAATTTATATTACCCTTTGATTTTGCGAGTATTCCGTCTTTTAACACAATTGGAACAGTCAGCAGTTTAGCTGTTTTCGGAGCTGTTTTACTGCCTTTATTTGTTATTTTAGCAACAAAGGCAAAGGGGCTCTCAAGGGTATTTTTTATTGTAGCCCTTATTACGAGTGCTATTTTGTTAGTTTTGGCAAATTTTTCAATTGCATGGTGGTTAGTGATAATAGGATCTGCTTTAATTGTTACTTTGGTCACCCAAAAGAGAGAATTTTTTGATAATCGTT
>CAYNRO010000036.1:0-3174 GCA_964399845.1 uncultured Candidatus Saccharibacteria bacterium
ATAATATAAATTTATTAAATTTCGTGATAGTATAAATTATATGGCGTTACCAAACTTTCTTCAATCTACTTTATGGTCATATGATGTGAGTGTTCTTGATATTGATCGAGACCAAAAATATATTATTACCCAAATCCTTAATCATGGGACATGGAAACAGGTTCAATGGCTGTTAAAAACATATCCTCTTTCTGATATGAAAAAAGCATTGATGAATCCTGCAAAAGGCAGATGGTTTGAAGATGCGTTAAACTACTGGCTTATCTTGCTTAATTTAAAACTTTCCCAAAACAAGAAAGACAAAGCCCTTTTTGTTTTAGGTCCAAAGGTAAAAAAATGACTAAAATAGAAAAATCTAATTTAGAAATAACGCTTACCGAGAACCAGCAAAAATTTTTTAAACAACTTGGTTTTATTAAATCCAAAGGGTTTTATCTTGCCGGTGGCACCGCCTTAGCTCTACAAATAGGCCATCGCCAATCAGTAGACTTTGATTTTTATAGCCAAAAACATTTTAAAAAAGGAGTATTTATTGAATTATTTAAAAACCATTTTCCTGAACAGAAAATCAAAATTGTTCGGGACATTAACGATACTTTTGAAATAGCCGTGGAACCAGACATCCACCTTAGTTGTTTTTTTTATAGTTATCCATTGATTGTAGCCCCTATAACAATCAATAATGTAAGAATTGCCTCTCTGCAGGATATTGCGGCTATGAAGTTAGTCGCAATTAGTCAGCGTGGCGTTCAACGCGATTTTATTGATGCATTTTATTTGCTCAAAAGATATTCTCTAAAAGAAATTATTCGTTTTACTCAAGAAAAATATCCTGAATTTGATATTTATAATGGATTACGTGGATTGCTTTATTTTAAAGAAGCGGATGAGGAAAAAGACAAAAGAATAAAACTCTTTGACCAAAATATCAACTGGTCTGAAATCAAAAAACACATTATTAAAACTGTCCGCGATTTTCAAAATCTAAAATCTTGAATAGATGCAAGAGAGCACAACTAAAAAACCGCTTTAAAGCGGTTTTTAATTTGTAGTCTATATTTTTTTACTTTGCTATTCTTACTTTTCTTTTTCTCTCTCTTTCAACTTTTGGGATTCTTATTGTTAAAACACCTTGCTTCATTGTGGCGTTAATGCGAGATGGGTCAACCTCTTCTGGCAAAATTATTTCTCTTGAAAAAGGTCCCCAATAACATTCTTGATAGAAATAGCTTTTTTTCTCATTACTAAAAGGTTTTGCCCTATTCCCTTTTATCGACACCAAATCATTTTCTATAAAAATATCTAAATCTTCTGCATCCATTCCAGCAATAGCTGACTGTATTACAATTTCTTCATCTGTTTGATACACATCAACAGTTAATTCTCCTTCTGATTCAAACCATTTTTTGTCTTGGCGTGGTTCTTCGTTTTTTGTATTTTCTATTTTTTCTATTTTAATTGCCCTTGCCTCTTTTACAGGTTTTTGTTGAACGGATTGGTCTATCAATTCTGTTTTAGCTAAAGCTAAAGGAGTTTTTTTCGTTTTTTTCGTTTTTAATGTTTTTTTAGTTGCAATAGGCATAGAAGCAAAAGTTACTACAGGCTCTGTATTTAGGTTTTCTTTTTTGACTGGCTCTATGTTTTTGCTTTCTGGCTCATTGGTAATTTCTTTTGGTTCGTCAAATGATTCTTCTGCATCCATCCCCTTTTTTAGTTTGTCGAGAAAATTTGTCATAGTTTACATACGCTTGCCATTTTTTTAAGCTTTCTAAATCCAAAAGAAGTAAAAAATGCAAGAGCGATTAAAATAATTATTGGGATAAAAATAAAATAAAAATTGTCCGCTGTTCTCATTATAGAAAAATTATAGAGACTGTGCAAGAAAGAAGATATTCCTACTCCAAGTAATATCAGCCTGAAGCGATTTCTCGTTTTTAAAAGCGACAGGGCGAGAAAAAAGCCTATTGTTCCAGAGCACAGAGCATGCAAAAAAGTGGCTCCTATGAAACGCAAAGAAGTGATGTATATGGTTTCGCTTAATAGAAGCGGTCTTTCGCTTGGCAATAAAACAAGAATATTTTCTAATGCCGCAAAGCCAAGCGCTACAATAATCATATAAAGCATAGCGTCCAATGGTTCATCAAATTCTGAGTTTTTTAAAACTTTTTGTCTGACAACGGAATATTTCAAAAATTCTTCCACAAAAGCTACTCCAATAAGACTATATATAATGAAGAACAAAAAAGGAAAGTCTTTTGCCCAATCTTGGCCAATTATTTTTGAAAAACCAATTTCTACCAAAGCAGCTACTATGGCAATAAGCATTCCATAGAAAAAAACTTGTAAAATCATTCTGCCTGACTCAGGATGCGTATCTTTGCGCAGAAAGAATAGAAGCCAGATTAAGCTGGGCAAAAGCCCTATGATGATATAAATATATAAAGACATACGTCAATGGTTAGTAATCAATGATCAACGATTCGGCCATTTTTCTATCATTAAATATTTCTCTTTATTTTTAAGCGGTAGTTTGCTGTAGATTTCTTCTGTAATAAATGGAGCAAAAGGATGTAAAAGTTTTAAGAAATTCAATAAAACGTAAATTAAAACTTTTTCTCCATTTTTCTTTTGTTTCTCGTTTTGTTTCTTACTTGCTTCTATATATGTATCGCAGAAATCGTGCCAGAAAAAATTATACAAAGTATGTGTGGCTTTTCCAAATAGGAAATTTTCTAAATCTTTGTTAACAGATTTTATAGTTTTATCTAATTGCTTTAATATCTTTTTGTCTGCTTGTGTTAAATCTTTAATCTGCGTTAATTTATTGGAATTAGCATTAATTGGTTTTGGGTTATTCATTAAAATGAATCTTGAAGCATTCCATATTTTATTGCAGAACTTTTTTCCCATAGCAATATTGTCTTCTGAAAACTTTATATCCTGTCCTCCCATAATTTGATAAGCAATACCAAACCTTGTTGCGTCTGCTCCATATTTTTCAATCAGACTAATTGGGTCTATACCAGTTCCGAGTGATTTTGACATTCTTTTTCCATCTTTAGTCAAAATAGTGGAATGGATATAAACATCTTTGAAAGGAATTTGTTGCATAAATTCTTGTCCGGAAAAAATCATTCGCGTAACCCATAAATTAACAATATCGCGGGCAGTTGA
>CAYNRO010000036.1:3274-4812 GCA_964399845.1 uncultured Candidatus Saccharibacteria bacterium
TCGTCTTTTGGGTTTACTGCCACAGCAGTATCTCCCAGCATTGTTTCAGGCCTTGTGGTCGCAACAACAATAAATTTGTTGTCTGCCCCGAACTTGCTAGCAAGTTCGGGGTTTATTTTATATTTTATAAAATACAATTTCCCTTTTTCTTCTTTGTATTCCAGCTCAAGGTCAGATAAACTTGTGGCGCAACGTGGACACCAATTGATTACTCTTTCTCCTTGATATATCCATCCTTTTTCAAAATAATGAAGAAAAGCCTGTTGAACAGCTTGCTTGTATTCTTTGTCCATGGTAAAGCGTGTTCTTGACCAGTCGCAGGAAGCTCCTAATTTTTCAAATTGTCCTAAAATAATATCTCCATATTCTTTTTTCCATTCCCATATTTTTTCGATAAATGCTTCTCGGCCTAAATCAAATCTGCTTTTGCCTTGTTTCTTTAATGCTTTCTCAACGACATTTTGAGTTGCAATCCCAGCGTGGTCTGTGCCTGGCAACCACAATGTTTTATATCCTTGCATTCTTTTTTGTCGAATAAGGATATCCTGAATTGTTGCGTTCAGGGCGTGTCCCATATGCAGTTTTCCTGTTATGTTCGGAGGAGGGATTACAATGGTATATGGTTTTTTGTGGCGCTTTGGAAGTTTGTCTGGATTTAAAAAACCGCTCTTTTTCCAGAGTTTATATACTTTATCCTCAACTTCTTTGGGGTTGTATGTTTTAGGAAGTTCCATGTTTTATCCTTTAATCTATTTTAACACAGCTTATTTGATTCTCAAATTTGGCTTTGCTTCAATTCTTTTCCAAATTTTTGTTTTTCCTTTTAAAAACCTAAAATATCCAGCCACTCCAACCATTACAGCATTGTCAGAGCATAACTTAATAGTAGGTTTTAGGTAATTTGTTTTTGGCAGTTGTTGTTTAATTGCTTTTCCTAATTGTTTGCGCAATTCTTTGTTTGACGCAACACCTCCGCCGAGTATTATCGTCTTTGCATTATATTCTTTGCTCGCGCGAATTGTTTTTGCAACCAGTACATCTATTATCGCTTGTTGAATTTCACTGCACATTTCAATAATATATTTTTTAGAAGTTCTTGTTGATTTAGAAGTGCTTTTGAAGCTATACAAAACAGCTGTTTTTAATCCTGAAAAACTAAAATCGTAATTTTTTTGATTAAGCATTGGTCGGGGTAGCTTGATTCCTATTTTTCTCTGTTCTTTCCTTGACTTAATTGCCATTGCAGAGATTATTGGCCCACCGGGATAATCAAGTCCTAATATTTTGGCTGTTTTGTCAAAACATTCTCCTGCAGCATCGTCTCGCGTTTCTCCCAAAATTTTGTATTTGCCAATTTCTTCCATTAAAATTAATTGTGTATGACCTCCGCTCACAACTAAGCAAATTGCTGGAAATTTTTTAATATTTTTTTCCAACAAAAGCCAATTCACGAGGATATGCGCTTCAATGTGATTTACAGGCACAATGGGTATGTCCCAAAAATATGACAAAGCTTTAGCTAAATTTACACCTACCCA
>CAYNRO010000037.1:0-4612 GCA_964399845.1 uncultured Candidatus Saccharibacteria bacterium
AAGTTGGAGAAACTTTCAGATGGTTCTAATTTAAAAATTACTATAGCAAAATGGCTTACGCCTAACGAAGAATCTATCTCTGGAATAGGATTAGACCCTGATATTGAAGTAAAAATGACAGAAGATGACTATACAAACGAAAATGACCCGCAATTAGACAAAGCTATTGAGATAATTAACAAAATAGAGTAAAATAAAATTATGCGTATTATTCTTCTTCAAGACATAGACAAAATCGGGAAAAAATATGAAGTTAAAGATGTGGCAGACGGATATGCCAGGAATTTTCTAATTCCCAAGGGTTTAGTTAAACTTGTTAGCAAGGAATCTCTGAAGTGGTTGGAAATGCAAAAAGAGATTATAGCAAAACAAGCTGAACAAGGTTTAGAAAAAATCCAAGAAATAGTCTCAGGGATTGACGGGGTTGAAGTTTTAATCCCAGTCAAACTTGGAGAAAAGAAACAACTCTTTGAGAAAATAAGTCAACAAAAAATTTCAGACAAACTTAAAGAAATGGGATTTGAAATAAAGAAAAATCAGATTGATTTAAAAGATCCTATCCAAGAAATTGGTGAATTTCCCATAAAGATTAAATTCGAACACAACCTAGAGGCAGAAATAAGAATTATTGTCACAGAGGAAGGGGAAGACGAAAAGTAAAAAATTCCTGCATTGTCGTGGGATTTTTAGATAAATAATAAATGACTAAATATATTTTTGTTGGCGGAGGAGTTATGTCTGGTATTGGCAAGGGCGTTGCCGTGTCTTCCATAGGCGTAATACTAAAAAACAGAGGGTTTAAGGTAACTGCAATAAAAATAGACCCTTATATCAATGTTGACGCTGGAACTATGAACCCAATTGAACATGGGGAAGTTTTTGTTACAGACGATGGAATGGAATGCGATCAAGACCTTGGAAATTACGAAAGATTCTTAGACCAAAATATCTACAACGGAAATTATATGACCACTGGCAGAGTCTATCAATCTGTAATCAATAGAGAACGAAATTTAGAATATAACGGAAAATGCGTAGAAGTTGTGCCTGATATTCCAAATGAAGTAATTTCCAGAATAAAAGAAGCAGGCCGAAAAACAAATTCTGATATTGTTTTAATTGAAATAGGTGGGACAGTCGGGGAATATCAAAACATGCTCTTTTTAGAAGCAGCCAGAATGATGAAACTTGATTCTCCAAAAGATTCGCTTTTTATATTAGTCAGCTATTTGCCAATACCTAAAATAATTGGCGAAATGAAAACTAAGCCAACTCAATACGCTGTTAGGACTCTAAATTCTGCTGGCATTCAACCAGATATGATTATGGCGCGCGCAGCAGTTAGTTTGGACGAGGTTAGGAAAAAGAAAATATCAGTTTTTTGCAATATATCTCCAGAAGATGTAATTTCTGCCCCAGACATTGAAAGCATTTACGAGGTTCCTCTTAATTTGGAAAAAGAAAATTTAGTAAACCAAATTTTAGAAAAATTAAATTTAAAAGAAAAAAGAAAGGGCAATCTTGACGATTGGAAGTCTTTAGTAAAAACAATCAAGGAAGTAAAAAAGCCTGTAAAAATAGGTATTGTTGGGAAATACTTTAAAACAGGTAAGTTTACTTTAACTGATTCGTATATTTCTGTAATAGAAGCAATTAAGCATGCTTCTTATTTCTTTAAGCGCAAACCAGAAATTTATTGGCTTTCAGCAGACAAATACGAAAAAGACTTAACAACAATTGAAGAACTAAAAGAATATGACGGAATAATTGTTCCCGGAGGATTTGGAAGCAGGGGAGTAAACGGAAAAATAGAAGCGATTAGGTTTTGTAGAGAAAATAAAATTCCGTTTTTAGGCCTTTGTTTGGGAATGCAATTGGCAGTAATAGAATTTGCCAGAAATGTTTGTAATCTTAAAGATGCTTGCTCGACAGAAATGTCTAAATGCGAACATCCAGTAATTGATATTATGGAAAGCCAGAAAGGGCTTTTAGAAGAGAAAAGATATGGAGGAACAATGAGGCTCGGAGCATACAATTGCAAAATAAGTCCAGATACTATTAGTTTTCGCGCCTACAGCGGAAAAGCAAATCAAGATTTAATAATATCAGAACGACACAGGCATCGTTATGAACTAAATAATAATTATCGAAAAATTTTACAAGAAAATGGTCTAATATTTTCTGGCATTAATCCAGAGCAAGATTTAGTGGAAATAATTGAGATTAAAGATCATCCTTTTTTTGCAGGTTCTCAATTTCATCCAGAATTTAGATCAAGGCCATTAAATCCTCATCCTTTATTTAAAGAATTTATCAAAGCGAGCATTAACAAAAAAACCAGTTAATCTAAAATTTAACTGGTTTTCGGGATTATAGATAGAATCAACAGAAAGTAACTCTACTTCTTCTTGCTGTTGTCTTCAGCTCCTGACTCAAGCACACTGACAACTTTGGCTTTTCTTTGAGAGTTATCAAAACATTTTTTCCGAATTGTACTAAACTTAACCAAGCCTTCCTTGACCGCGTAAAGGGTATCGTCATTACCACGTCTAACGTTTTTTCCCGGCAAAAACTTCGTTCCTCTTTGACGAATAATAGTCATCCCAGGCCTAACCTTTTGATCTTGATAAAGCTTAACGCCAAGATATTTTGGCAAAGAATCTCTTCCTAATTTTGTTGTTCCCGAAGATTTTGTTTTAGACATATCTTTAAATTTTTATATACTTAAGTGCTTAAATGATTATTTATGTTATCAAAATTTATTAAATTTGTCCACCCGTTTAAGATTTTATTAAAATTATTTAAAAAAAGTAATATTATTGAATGCTTTTCTGGATCTTCCCAGAAAATAAAGGGGCATCAGGCAGACATAATATTAGTTATTGGCGTTATTCTAATTTCATTGCTTTCATTTGCAGCTGGATATATAACTGCTAATTACCAGAACAAAGAACCACTAGAATTTGAAATGAATCAAAATAAGTTATAATATTAATTAATTAATTTATGAAAGTGGCAATTATTGGAGCAGGAGTTTCAGGATTATATTTAGCCTGGAAATTGTCCGAAAAAGGAGAAGAAGTTTGGCTTTTTGAAAAAAAGAACGAAATTGGAAATGAAATTTGTTCCGGTCTTGTTTCTGAACGAATTTTAGAATTTATTCCTCAAAGTAAAAAATTAATTAAAAATGAAATAAATTCTGCTTTTCTACATTTTCCCAAAAAAACAATAAAGATAAAGTTTTCGAAAAACTTTTTTCTAATCAGCCATTTTGATTTAGACAGATTACTATTTGAATTAGCTCAAAACGCAGGAGCTAAAATCATTTTAAATAATAATATTTCTGCTATGCCAGAAGGATTTGACAGAATAATTGGATGCGATGGAGCAAATTCTTTTGTTAGAAACAACTTAGATACTTCAAAATTGAATCATAGATTAGGAATCTTAGGATTTACAAAACCACGCAATGAGCAAATTTACGAAGAAAAAATCCCTGCCAACATTTTACCAAATTCAAGCTATGTCGAAACTTGGCCAATCGAAAAAGGATTTCTATGGAAAATTCCTCACAAAGAAAAGACAGAATATGGAATAATATCAACTCCCATTAAAGCTAAAAAACTTTTTGATAATTTTCTGATCGAGAATAAAATCTTCCTAGCAGAGGAAAAATCAAAATTAATTCCGCAAAATTACTATATCCCGAAAAATAAATCCATTACTCTGGGTGGCGATGCAGCCGGACTTACAAAGCCTTGGTCAGGTGGCGGAATAATATGGGGACTCAAAGCAGCTGAAATTCTTTTAAAAACTTTTCCTGATTTTATATCCTATAAAAAATCAATGGATAGATATTTTATACCTAAAATTTTCTTATCAAAAAACGCTGTTAAATTAGTCTATTTCCTAGGATTTAAAATTCCTTGGCTATTACCTAAAAATAATAAAATAGAATCTGATTTTTTAATATGAACAAAAAAATTCCATTTCATTTAGGCATTATTATGGACGGAAATCGCAGATGGGCAAGAGAGAAAGGACTACCTGTATTGGAAGGACACCGCAGAGGAGCAAAAAGACTTAAAGAAATAGGTGGCATAACTTTAGAAAAAGGCATCAAGGTTTTAACTGTTTTTGCTTTTTCAACTGAAAACTGGAAAAGAAGCAAAATGGAAACAAACTATTTAATGCAAATTTTAAAGCAATTTTTGAACGCAGAAAATGTTAAAGAACTTAATCAAAAAGGAGTAAGGTTAAACATAATAGGGGAGAAAGAAAGATTGCCTGCAAAACTTCAGAAAAGAATAGAAGAAGTTGAAAAAATAACAAGCACTAACAAAAAAGGGATTTTGAATTTGGCTGTTTCTTACGGAGGACGGTCTGAAATAATTCAAGCAATTAAGAAAATTATCAGAGAAAAGGTTTCCCCTGATAAGATAGACGAAGATTTAATTAATGAAAATCTTTGGACAAAAGGACTACCTTATCCTGATTTAATTATACGAACTTCTGGAATTAAACGACTTTCCAATTTCTTAACTTGGCAGACAGCCTATTCTGAACTTTACTTTACTGAAAAATACTGGCCAGACTTTACAGAAAAAGAACT
>CAYNRO010000038.1:0-2614 GCA_964399845.1 uncultured Candidatus Saccharibacteria bacterium
ATTCGTCGTCACATAAATTCACTGTTCGTATCTCAAAATTATCATGATTATAACTCAAACTTTCAGGCGCAAATACTTCTAATCTTTGTTTCATATCTTCTATTAATAACGGTTCATTTTCATTAACAATAAGTGCGCTACTTGTGTGCATGTTCTGGATGTTTACTAATCCATCTTTTATTTGACTTTCGTTGACGAAAGACTTTACCTGTTCAGTTATATCGATAAAGTCAAATTTTCCTTTTGATTGAAATGTAATTGTTTTGTTTTTAGTTTTCATAAAATTAATAAAGTAAATTTATTTTTCTCTTTCGACTATAAAGTTAGCAAATTCTTCTAGGATATTGCTCCATTTGTTTTTTGGTAAAGAATTTAAACTTTTTTTGGCTTTTTTAACAAAACTCTTGCCAAGCAAATCAGCTTTTTCTTTGCTGTTTGTTTTCTTAATAAGTTCCATTGCTTGTTTCACATCCCTGTCGTTTATATTTTCTTTCCTAATTATTTTTAAAAATCTTTTCTTGTCCTTTGTGGTAAATTCTTTCAACGCATAAAGGACAACAATGTTCCCTAATTTTTTTTCAATTATATCTTTGCCTATTGTCTTGCCAAATGTTTTCTCTTTGCTAAAAATATCTAAAATATCATCCCTAATCTGAAAAGCGATACCTAAATTAAACCCGTAACTTTTTAAAGCGTTAATTTCTTTTTCTTTTGCATTAGCACAAATTCCGCCTGTTTCGCAACAAGACTGAAACAACGAAGCTGTTTTTTTGCCAACCATTTCAAAATAATCCTTATTCTCAATCTCTAAATATCTGTTTTCTGTTACATAGGATTCGTTTTCTCTTTCTCCTTGTTCAAACAAAATATCGAGAACCTCTCCTTCAGAAATTACTTTCATTGTTTTTGCAAAAAGCTCGGATATCTTGATTGGATATTTTGAACGATTGGCTGATTGAAAGATAGTTGCCGAATATTCAATTCCAATGCATTGAGTGATAGATTTTCCAAATTTTGCCCAACAGGTCTTCTTGCCCCTCCTCAAAACACTATTATCAATAATGTCATCTATGATTAACGTGTAGTTATGCAAAATCTCTAAACCTGCGGCAGAATATAAAACATTTTCTAATTTTTTTCCTCCCAAAAGATTATGGCAAACTATTGCCAAAAGGGGTCTTAATCTTTTTCCTCCAACAAATATTTGATAATTAATAATTTGATTCAATCTCTTGTCAGAGTTTGATCCCAGAAGCTCTTGAATTGCTAAATCTAAGGTTGTCTTTATTTTTTTTGAAAATGATTCTAATGTTTCATTCTCTTTTGGCGCTTGATTATTCGCCTTACCGCTAGCTAATATTTTTTTCATAATTTATTTTTTTGAAATCAGTTTAGCCTATTTTGATAAATACTAAAAGCTTATAACTTCTTTCATAAATTCTTCAAATAATTCTGATTCTTTTACTTTTTTAACAACTTTGCCTTTTTTCATAATTAACCCTTCTTTTTTGCCTCCAATTATTGCTAAATCTTTTTCTTTGGCTTCACCAAATCCATTGACGGCGCATCCCATTACAGCCACTTTTATATTTTTATGAATATCAGCTGTCGCTTTTTCTATTCTATTTGCAAGAGAAATTGCGTCAATCTCTGTACGCCCACAAGTTGGACAACTCGTAACCTCTATTCCCCTTTGCCTTAATTCAAGAGCCTTAAGAATTTCCCAACCAACGGTTACTTCTTCTTCAGGAGGACTTGTAAGAGAAACTCTGATTGTATCTCCTATTCCGTTATAAAGAATATGACCCAAACCAACGGCAGAAAGAATAGTTCCACGAAAAAGAGTTCCTGCTTCTGTTATCCCTAAATGCATAGGATAATCTACTTTTTCAGACAAAAGCTCGTAAGCTTTTACTGTTCTCTGCACATCAGAAGCTTTTAATGAAATAATGGTATCGTAAAAATCATTTTCTTCTAAAATTTTTATATGTCTTAAAGCAGATTCAACCATTGCTTCTGGGCAGGCTGTTCCATATTTTTTAAAAATATCATCTTCCAAGGAGCCAGCATTCACTCCAATTCTAATAGGGATCATTTTTTGCTTAGCTGCCTTAACAACTTCTTTAACTCTCTCGCTCGAACCAATGTTTCCCGGATTAATTCTGAGTTTATCAATGCCTTGATTTATGGCTTCCAATGCTAATTTATGCGAAAAATGAATATCGGCGACTAAAGGAATTTTAATTTGTTTTTTTATTTGACCTAAAACTTTGGCAGCTTCTATGTCTGGCACAGCAACCCTAACAATCTCGCAACCTCTTTCTTCTAATCTTTTGATTTGCGCAACCGTGGACTTAACATCCCGAGTATCTGTGTTGCACATTGACTGGACTCGTATCAAAGACCCATTGCCAATAACCAAATTTCCTATTTTGACTTCTCTAGTTTTTTTCCTTTTAATCATAATCAAACAAACAATTAAAATTACTATTGCAAATATGTTGTGTAATTATAATTTTATCTGATTTGCTCAAAGATAACAATAGGAGAACGCTGAAAAATTATTCTTAATACTTATAAGCTCTTGCTTTCAAGCACCCTTAGGTGCTTATAA
>CAYNRO010000038.1:2714-4496 GCA_964399845.1 uncultured Candidatus Saccharibacteria bacterium
CTTATAAGCTCTTGCTTTCAAGCACCCTTAGGTGCTTATAATTTCCTATCTGATGTGCTAAACTATAATCAACAAAATAGACAATAAAAAAATATGCGACAATCTAAACTTTTTACCAAAACATTGAAAAACCCTCCGCAAGGCGAACAAAGCCAGAGCGCTCAAATTTTAATCCAAGCTGGTTTTATTGATAAATTATTTGCAGGAGCCTATAGTATTTTGCCATTAGGCTGGAGAGTAATTAAAAAAATAGAAAATATTATTAAAGAAGAAATAGATAATATTGACGGACAGGAAATCCTGATGCCTTCTTTGCATCCTTTAGAAAATTACAAAAAAACAGGCAGAGACAAAATAGACATACTGTTCTACACTCAACTCAAAAATGAAATGAAATTGGTTTTAAGCCAAAGTAACGAAGAAGTCATAACTCCATTAATGAAAAAATATATTACCTCTTACAGAGATTTACCAAAAGCAGTGTATCACTTTCAAGTTAAATTTAGAAACGAATTACGAGCAAAATCAGGGATAATAAGAACACGGGAATTTTTAATGAAAGACCTCTATTCTTTCCATAAAGACGAAAAGGATTTGGACAGATATTACGAATTAGTAAAAAAAACATATTTTAAAATTTTCAAACGTTGCGGAATTAGAAAAGAAACCTATTATACTTATGCCTCGGGCGGAACCTTCTCTAAGTATTCGCATGAGTTTCAAACAATATCTTCGGCAGGCGAGGACATTATCCATATTTGCAAAAATTGCAATCTCGCGATTAATGACGAAATTAAAAATAAAATAAAAGAATGCCCTGGTTGCGGTAAAAATGATTTTGAAAAGAAAAAATCAATTGAGGTAGGAAATATTTTTAAATTAGGCACCAGGTTTTCTAAATCATTTGATTTTCAATTCACTGACGAAAAAGCGCAACAAAAAGATGTTATCATGGGATGCTATGGAATTGGATTAGGTCGGTTAATGGGAACGATTGTTGAAAAAAGTAATGACAAAAATGGTATTATTTGGCCAAAAGAAGTCAGTCCGTTTAAAGTTCACCTTCTCGAGCTAGATAGCAAGACAGAAGCAGAAAAAATCTACAAAACCTTAGAACAAAATCAAATAGAAACTCTTTTTGACGACAGGCAAGATAAAAGCGCTGGCGAAAAATTTGCTGATTCTGATTTAATTGGCATTCCTTATAGAATTGTAGTTAGCAAAAAAACACTTGAGAAAGATAGCGTTGAAATAAAAAAACGCAACAGCAAAAAAATGGAATTAGTAAAAATTAGCAAATTGATTGAGAAACTGAAGAATTAAAAACATTTTTCGTTCTATTTAAAAATCCCGCAACAGCGGGATTTTTGTTCTCTAAAGGGATACGACATTTTCTAAAAAATGAACTTTTGCTTTTTGTGTATTCAAATCAACTTTAATTGAGACTATATCTATTTGCCATTTTGATTCTAAGGAAATTTTCTTTTCCGTAAGCCAATCTTGAGCTATTTTTAATATTTGTTTTTGTTTTCTAAAATTTACTTTGTCCTCTGGCAAAAAATCTCTATTCTTGTTAGAGCTCAATGTTTTAACTTCTATAAAATGAATTGTATCTCCTTTTGCGCCTGAAAAAATACCAGAAATATTCCTACGAGGCCTTGCTATAATATCAACCTCTCCTTTCTGCGGACCACCTTGCCATTTTCTTGAATAATTTTTATCTAAGATTTTATACCCTTTCTTTTCTAAATAACAACACGCAATCCTCTCTCCATAATCCCC
>CAYNRO010000039.1:0-4432 GCA_964399845.1 uncultured Candidatus Saccharibacteria bacterium
AAAGCGCTTTTAGCGCTTTTTGTGTTGCCTCTAATAATATTCGCTATTTTGATTATCATTATACGTCTCTCTATCATAATAAATTGTGTTTTTATAAATTTGTGATATTATAGTTCTATATGTTCCTAAAAAAGAATGAATAATTCTGATGTTAAAAAAATAGTAAACTATTGGGAAAAATCGGCAGAGCACGACATTAAAACAATGGACGCTCTTTTCGTAAAGAAAAGGTATTCAGATAGTTTATTCTTTGGTCATATCGTTTTAGAAAAAATCTTAAAAGCAAATGTAGTTAAGGAAACGAGGGAACAAGCGCCCTATACTCATAATTTAGTTTTTTTAAAAGAATTGGTTCAGCTTGAATTAGAGAAAAAAGAGGTAGATTTATTAGACAAGATAAATCAATTTAATATTCGAGCTCGTTATCCAGACCTAAAATTTGCATTTTATAAAAAGTGTAATAAAAAATTTACAGAATTTTATTTAAAAGAGATTAAAAAATTGTATAAAAAAATATGTCAAGCGATAGATTAAAGAAACAAATTACGCAAAAAGAAGCGATAAAAATAGCAGAGAAATTTCTTTCTTTTATAAAAAAAGAGGGTTTTCCGATTGAAAAAGCTTATCTTTATGGGTCTTATGCCAAGGGAATGTCTCACTTTGGTTCGGATATAGATGTTTGTCTTATTTCTAAAAAATTTGAAAAGAATAAAGATGATCTTGAATTTTGGCTTTGGCAAAAGAGAAGAGAGATACATCCACTTTTAGAACCAATAGGATTTTCGCCAAAGGAATTCACAAAATTATCGCCATTAGTAGCCGAAGTTCAAGAGAAGGGAATTAGAATTTATTAGCTGTACTTCTTGTACGATTTTAAAAATTAAATTTTTAAGTATTGCCACATACACAAAAAGTGCTTTTAGCGCTTTTTTTGTGTTGCATCGGGCCCTGTCCGGACATACTCGAGGTAAGCATTTAGAACAACTTTCGGAAGTCGGACTTCCGAGTGTTGAATTTTAGTACTTTTTTATCCACAGATTAAATCTTGACATCTACTATCTATTGTATATACTTTAGTTATATGAAAACAGTAATCAACATCAAAACTGACAAGGAGATAAAAATTAGTGCCCAGAAGCTCGCCAAAGAAATGGGTTTTTCTTTAAGCGCAGTCATTAATGCTCATTTGAGACAGTTTATTAGAAATAAAGAGATTTATTTCAGTATTTCTCCCCAAATGTCTCCGGGGTTAGAGAATCTTTTAGGCAAAATAGAATTTGATATTCAGAGAAATAAAAATATTTCTCATTCCTTATCGTCTCGAAAGGAGCTTAAAAAATATTTTGCTTCTTTATGAAAATTTTATTCCATAAAAATTTTGAAAAGCAATATAAGAAATTAACGAAAAGAGAGAAGGAAAAAGTACGAGAAAGATTAGGATTATTTTTAGAAAATCCGTTTGATCCCCAGCTCAACAATCATCCCTTAAAAGGAAAATATGTTGATTATAGAAGTATTAATATAACAGGCGACATAAGAGCTGTTTATAAATTTATAGATAAGGAAGAATGTATTTTCGTTGTTATAGGTAGCCACAGTAATTTATATTCTTAAAAGCTATCAATTAAAGTCTATAAAATTTTTTACTGATATAAAGGCGCTTTTAGCGCTTTTTTGTTTAGAAAAATATTCGGAAGTCGGACTTCCGAAAGTGCATTTGAATATAGATACTCCAAACATCAATAGCCCGGCATAGTGATAGGCCTAGTGATGACGGCCTAGTGATAAATGTATTTGTCCAGTATAATATTATTATGTTTTTGTAAGTCTATAATATTATAATTCTATTCGTTCCTAAAAAGCGGAACGAAAAGAAATATATGCAATTTTTAGAATTTAAAAAGAGAATTTTAAAAGCTTATCTTTATGGGTCTTATGCCGAAGGAAGGTTTCATTTTGGCTCAGATATAGATGTTTGTCTTGTTTCTAAAAAATTTGAAAAGAATAAGGACGATCTTGAATTTTGGCTTTGGCAAAAGAGAAGAGAGATACATCCACTTTTAGAACCAATAGGATTTTCGCCAAATGAGTTTACAAAATTATCGCTATTAGTAGCTGAAATTCAAGAGAAGGGAATTTTAATCTATTGACATCCATTTCTAAAAGTATACAATAATAGTATATTATGAGAAATAACAATAATTACAAAATTAGAGAAATTTTTGAAAAAAATAAGAATTTGCCATTTTTTACCCTTGATACTCTTCTGCCAATAGAAACTAATAGAGACTATCTTAAAATTATGTTGAGCCGCGCTGCTAAATCGGGAGAAATTGTTCGATTGAAAAAGGGGATATATGTTACGAAATATTATTTAGAAAAAGCTCGCGTTAATCAAAAAATGAGTTCTTATTCAGAATTTTTGGCTAACAACATTTATAGACCATCTTATCTAAGCCTTGAATATGTTTTATACGAGAACAATATGTTGACAGAAGTGCCGATTAACTATACTTCTGTAGCGATGAATAAAACGGCAAATTTTACAAATTCATTAGGTAATTTTTTCTACCAAAAGATAAAAAAGGATCTTTTTGTTGGTTTTTTCATAGAATTAAAAGATGATTATTTAGTTGGAAAGGCAACTAAGGCAAAAGCCCTTTTCGATTTTCTTTATTTGAGGAAATCCATATTAGTCAACAAAGAATCTATTCAAGAGTTAAGGCTTAACATGAGCGTTTTTGGTTCAAAAGATAAAAAAGAGTTTGAACGTTATGTTAAAATTGATAAATCTTCCAAAATGAATCAGATTTTTCATTATGTTTTTGAATAATATGGAATTTACAAAAAAAATTTTAGAAAAATTATTAGATGAATCAAGCTCGGAAAATAAGGTTTTCCAAAGAAATATTTTAAAAGAGTATTTTCAGATTGTGATTTTGGATTTTATCTATTCATCTTTAGACTATAGTCAGTTAATATTTTATGGTGGATCTTGTTTGGCACATTGCTTTGGCTTACCTCGTTTATCTGAAGATTTAGATTTTGTGGATATTGGAAAAAATATTGATAATGATAAGTTATTAAAAGATTTGAAAAAATATTTTATTAAAGAAACAGGAATAGAAATTAAAGCTACTCGTCAAAAATTTAGAATTTTTTTAAAACTTCCCATTCTTCACGAATTATCTTTAGCCGACGAAAGCGAATCCGACTTTTTATTTTTAAAATTAGAAATTTTTTCTAAATTTAATTTTTGTTCTGACTATAAAACAATGATTGTGCCATTGTTTAAATACAATAAATCAATTCTTATTAAGACTTTTGACCTAAGCACCTTGATGGCAACAAAGATTATGGCTGTTTTACATCGCAAATGGGAACAGACCAATAAAAAAGGAGAGATTACAATTAAGGTAAAGGGGAGAGATTATTTTGATTTAATGTGGTATTTAGATAAAGGCGTTAAACCAAATTTATCTTGTCTAAAAGAATTTAAAGATATCTCTATGTTAAAAAAGGAATTGCTTAAAATGATAAATAAATTAGATAGAAAGAGCATTCAACTTGATTTGTACGCGCTTATTAAAGATGAAAAATTTGTTAAAAATATTAGCAGTAACTTAAAAAATATTTTAGAAAGAGATATTTCGGAAAAGTTGTAAAAAAGAGAAATAAAATTTTTTACTGATACAAAGGTGTTTTTAGCGCTTTTTGTGCTTATATTAATTAAGCCACATTCGAAACTAAATATTCGGAAGTCCGACTTCCGAATGTTGAATTTTAGTACCTTTTTATCCATAGATTAGGTATTGACACCCAAAATAGTAACGCTAATATGGGTATGTATGCCGAGAATAGTAAAGAATTTTATTAAAAACTTGGAAGTCAGACTTCCAAGTTTTGCTTCCAAATTATAACTTGACTTGCGTTTTTGCTAAGGTAAAATTAGATTAAGAATAGAATTAGTTGTAATTTGTTAAACCTTGCAGGTCTTTAGCGAAGTTATTTTTCGGCAGATTATATGACCCTTAATACTTTTATAAAAAAAAGACCTTATCTGACATGGTACGAGGCAAAACCCGAGATGCTTTCAGAGGAAGCAATTGTAGAGGCTGTTTTGAACTACGGTGATTTTGAGGATGTTAGAAAGCTTATTGCTGTTTTAGGCATTAAAAGGGTAGCTATGATTTTTAGGTCGCAAATAAAGAGAAAGAGAATCAATTATGATCCAAAAATTCTCAATTATTTTAAGCTTTATTTCAAAAAATATGCTGCATAAAGAGATATTGACCAAGAAACAAATTGAGATTATGCCACTCATAAAATCATTTTCGCAAGATTTTGGACTAGTAGGGGGAACAGCAATTGCCCTACATATTGGTCATCGTCGTTCTATTGATTTTGATCTGTTTACTAAGAAAGAATTTGA
>CAYNRO010000040.1:0-4384 GCA_964399845.1 uncultured Candidatus Saccharibacteria bacterium
GGATCCAAGCGTTGTTAATTAAATATTGTTCCATATTTTTTGTGGTTATTGATTACTAATAAATTAATTATTACCTACCTTTATTATGTATCACTAACCTATTGATTGTCAATATCCCCCATGCAAAAGTTATTCCCACTGCAAGAATATTGCCAATTACTATTCCCCACCAAACTCCGGTTAACCCCCATCCAAGTATGATTGCTAATAAATAGACAATGAATAATTGGAATACGAACGTTCTTAAAAGAGTGACAATTAAAGAACTTACTCCCCTGCCTATCCCTCTAAACATTGCAGAAGTTAGCATTCCTAACGGAACGGTTAAGCAGAATAATGGAATTATTCTAAGAAAATTAACTAAATCATCATAAATTCCAGCAGATCCTTCAGAGTAACTAAACATCTTGGCTAAACTTGGAGCAAAAATGAATATAATATAAGCTATTACTAATTCAATCAAAATACTGATTTTAATAGCATACATATAGGCGGTTTTGAGTTTGTTTTTATCTTCTGCGCCAAAAGCTGCTCCTGTCACCGATGTAACTCCTGTTGAAATACCCATCAAAGGAATTGTGCCAAACATTACAATGTTCCACCCACTTACGAAAATAGCAATTCCGTTTGTGCTTCCTATGACTATAATTATCATATTTAGAAAAATCATTGACACAGCCATAGAAACCCTAGTAAGCGCAGAAGGTATTCCAACCCACAAAATTTCTTTAATTATGTTTTTATCAAAATTAAAATTTTTAAGACTTAAGTCTAAATAAATATTTTTTTTGAAAAAGAGCCAGTACCAAAACAAAATAAATGATCCTATGTAAGCTATTAAAGTAGCTAAAGCTGCTCCTGAAACACCCCAACCAAATACATAAATAAAAATAGGGTCTAACAATATGTTTAAGCCAGCTCCAAAAATTAAGCCAAACATAGCTTTTTTGGCATTTCCCTCTCCCCTAAGTACAGAACCGCCTGCATTTACCAAAATAATAAAAATAGACCCTCCAAATAATATTCTGGCATAATCAACAGACATTTTTCCTACTTCCCCATTTCCGCTTAATCTATTAAATATTTCTCCAATAAAAGGAAATATCAGTAGGTAAAGTAAAATACTTATAATTGTAGCTATGGCAAAAGTATGCAATGCTGTGTTTTCTGCGTCCTTTTTCAATCCAGCCCCGATTTTTCTTGAAATAGCAGAACCTCCTCCTGCTCCTATGCCTGATCCTAATGCCATTATAACCATAAAAAACGGGAAAAATAGACCAATGGCAGCAAGAGCATTAGAACTAATTCCTGCAAGCCAAATACCATCGGCTAGATTATATACTGTTTGAACAAGCATCCCGATTATTATGGGAACGGACAGCTTAAGGATAGCTTTTTTAGGTTCACCTAAAAGAATTTCTACTTCTTTGCTCATATTTATTTTGAATTACGAAATCTAATCTATCAAAAAAGGAGCTTAGCTCCATTGATTCAGTTATAAATGATTAGTAATAAAACAACAAAGGACTAATAGTTCGAAACTTTTTCAAACCACTCACAGAATTTACAATCTTTGCTGGGCATTGGAGCTCTATCCTTTCTCAAGGTCTCAACAGCTTCTTCGAAAAGTTTTTCAATATATGAAGGATTTGTGTCTATTATATGAATTTCTTTTCTAAAAGGAAGTTTATCCTCAAATTCGTTTTCTTGGTCAACTACGTAAAATGTTAAACAACCTTTTCTTGGGGTTGAGTAACCGTTCTTCTCTAATAAATAAGTATAGGCGTCCATTTGGAGTTGAAAATGGTCGTATATTTTCGTTACTTTGTTTCCAGTTGATTTATAATCCAATGGCGCCAATTTCCCGTCTTGAAATTCTAAGATATCGTCAACAGCTCCAAAAAATGTGGCGTTTAATTCTTTATTATAATATCTGATACCCTGAAAATTGTCTCGCCACCTGTTTAGTAATTTTTGATCTGAGAAAAGTTTAGCTGGGATATTATTGGCAACAAGCAAAGGATGAGTTTCTCTTTTAGCGCGATACTTGTCAAATTCTTGTTTCAAGAGATTGTCAACCGCAGCATTAAGAGTATATGGGTAATGTGGAGGTCTTCTAATCCCCTGCTTTTTCTCAAGCCAAAAACAACGTTTGCATTCTAAAAATAAATTTAATGAATTTGGAGAAAGAATAACTAATTTATCGTCTTTCATTTTTATAATTATCTCTTTATTTGTTCATTATCGCTATATTTGAATAGATTGTCAAAAATAAAAAATTATATTATCTTAAAATTTTCAAATTCATCTTGGTATCCCTCCCAAAAAACATCTATTTTCTCAACAATACTTAATTTTGGGCCGATTTTAGACCAATTAATAATTTCTTCTATTTTGTTTCTATCTCCTTCAAAAACTGCTTCAACTTTATTGTCGAAAGTATTTCGCACAAATCCTTTTAATCCAAGAGATGTAGCTTTTTTGAGTACACTTCCTCTAAAAAAAACTCTTTGAACCTTGCCCGAAATATATATATGCGCTCTTGCCTTTTGAAGCATTTTGTTTTTAAAAAAAAGAGACGTTTAAGTTTTAAGCGCCTCTTTTTTAAATTGATTTTAATCTTCGTCAGGTTCTTCGTCGAAAAAACTTTCATCTTCTGTGTTGCTTTCTTCGCCATCGGATTCTTCGTCGGATTCTTTGTTATCGTTATCGTATTCCTCGTTCCCTATTAGATCACCTTCAGAGCCTTCTTCGAATTCATCTTGTTCGTTTAAGTCTAAATTTAGGTAAAATTTTTCTTTAGCCATTTGAGGACTTTGTCTCTAAAAAACTAGGTTTTTCAGATTACTTAAGCCCTTATAAAAACAGCTACGGGTCGACTAATTCCGTTGTCTGTTAAAATAATAATATATTACCAACAAGTGTTGTCAACCCCCCAAAATAGTGGACAACGAACCCCGAAGCTGTTAACAGCTTTGGGGCGAACAACGAACAACGAACAATAAATTTTTTTTATTATTCATTATTATTAAAAATTTCTACGTATTCTTTATATACATACGATTTCCCGTATTTTTTGTCTTTATCTTTAGAAAATAAAATATTCATTTTAATAAATCTATCAACAATAGTTTGTGCTCCAGCATAAGTGAATCCTGTCCATTTTTGAATAATATTAATATTTGCTATGGGCTGGCGATAAAGTTGGAGTAAAACTAAACTAGCGCTTTCTGAAGCGCGTTTTCCAAGCTTTTGAATTTTTATAGTGTCCCTATTGCGCAATAAAGTGATTCTATCAACAATATCCATAGCTTCATTGGCGATTTCAATCACACCGTCTAGAAAAAAATCAATCCAACTAGATACATCGCCATAGTGATAGCCCAGTAGTTTTTCGTAATATAGTTTTTGATGTTTTCTAAAATAGGAAGATAAAAATAAAACCGGTTTTTGCAAATAACCCTCTTTCCAAAGATAAAAAACGATAAGCATTCTGCCAGTTCTACCGTTGCCATCTAGGAATGGATGAATAGTTTCAAATTGTGCATGAATAAGCCCAGACTTAATAATGGTCGGGATAGTGTCGTCTGTATGTATGAATTTTTCCAGATCATTTAACGCTTGATGCATTTCTTTGGTTGGCGGTGGTACGAATCGGGCATTATCTGGACGTGTGCCGCCAATCCAGTTCTGGCTTTTACGAAATTCGCCTGGATCTGAAAAATGAGTAGCGCGCGCTTTATACATAAGTTGTTTATGCAATTCCTGTATAAATCTGAGCGCTATGGGGAAATTATTTTTTTCAACTCTTTTGATTCCGTAATTAAGAGCTTTAACGTAGTGCAAAATATCGTCAACATCCTCTGGAACGTCTGTCTTTATTTTTACCCCTGCTTCAATTGCATCAATCATTGTGGCCATGGTTCCCTCGATTTGACTCGAAGAAGTTGCATCTTTTCTTAGATACATTAAAAGAAAAAAATCAGCATCAGGCAAAAATTTGGTTATGCCGTCTAATTTGCCAAGCAAACGTGTGGCTTTATTGTCTTTCTTTAAAATTTTTTGGTTAAAATCAAAACCCTTTTTTGGAGGAAAATGGCATGGAATAAAAGCTTTAAATCCTTGTTTTTGTTTAATGTTTGAGCCAATTTTAATAAAGTTCATAATTTGTTATATTGTAATATGAATATATACAAAGTATACCAGTTTGTATATATTGTGTCAACGAATGTATACAAACTATATAAGTGAATTAAAAATATATAGTTCTACTTTCCGAATCTTCGTTGTCTAAGAGAGAAGTCTGCCAGAGCCTTGTCTAGTTCTTTTTCTATTTTATTTTATAATTAAATTTCATAGTTGTTTATATTTGATAAAAGTAACG
>CAYNRO010000041.1:0-4269 GCA_964399845.1 uncultured Candidatus Saccharibacteria bacterium
CCAAATAACAAAGATTCAATAAATTTATTTTAACAAATTAATCCAAAAATATCCATTTTAATTCTTAAAATAATCTTGATTGATAAATTTCTAATTTTTACAACTTGGGCTTGACTGGATTTGTAAAAATAAGTATAACAATAGTAGTGCTGAAATTTTAGATATTTTTAAATTTCAGTTTTAAAAATTTAATAGAAAGGAGGTGATTATCATGGCAGCTACCAATATAGGTTCAAATGGCAGAGGAAAATCCTTGAAAGAGAAAAAAATCAAGATAACGATTAAAGAGACTAAAAAAGACTCAGCGCATTGCGGAGGTGGATGTAATGGGTGCAGTTGTTCTCATTGCAAGGGTGGATAGGCTTTTTCGATAATGGGGTGAAGAAATTTTTCACCCCATCATTTAAATATATGAAAAAACTTAATATTAAAATCAAAGAACAAAAAGATTTTGAATGCTTGCCGGCTTGTATTTCGGCAGTTTTTGAGTTTTATGAGATTAATTTAGATATTAACAAAATAATTGAAGAAATATCATTTAATTCGCAAAAATTATATGACTGGGAATTTAAAGCAGGAATACTGGCGCTCAAAAAAGGATTGCAAGCTAAAATTTATTCTAACGTTACACAACTTTTCGATCCTTCTTGGGTAAGCCTTAGCAAAAAAGAATTAATGGAAAAACTTAAAAAAGAACTGAGTTATTCGAAAAAACGAGAAGAAGATATTAGAAAAGAACCGGATCAAAATTATTATATATATCCTAATAAAAAAATTGCATCAAGAATAACAAAAGAAATTGAAGAGGCGATTAAGTTTTTGGAAAATCACGGAGAGATTGACTTTAGTCCAATCTCAAAAGAGAAGATACAGGATTACATTGACAAGAATGTTCCTATTATAGTTTCTATCAATCCGACGATTCTTCACAGAATGAAAAGAGTCTATGGAGACAAAGCAGATGATATACGGGGAATAAGTTGGGGGCACGTAATAATCATTTCTGGATATGATAACGAAAACTTTATTATTGGCGACCCGGGTGGAAATTTTTACAGAAACTCTTTTGAGTATAGCGTTAATAAAGATTTACTTATTGAAAGCATATTAAGATATAATGGTCAGTTATTGGTTTTGAGTAGATAAGATTAATTTGACAGATAACGATTGAAATAATTCAGAAAGGAGGGAACGAAAATGAAGTACTTTAAAAATTTATATCCTTATTTAGTTTGCGGCTCATTTCTAAAAAATGGTGTTTGGTTTTTTTTAACCCCAAATGGTGAAATTAAAATAGAGGGGGCGAATGATATTCTTTCTTTATTGCTTCCAATGTGTAATGGGGAAAATATCTTAAAGGAAATTACCAAACAAATAGCGAAAAAACTTAAGATTAGCGAACAAGAAGTTGTGGATTTTCTAAAAAAACTCTTCGAGTTAAATATTTTACAGGATAAGCATCAATTATTTTTATTTTGGAAAAGATATAATGAAAATCCGATGCCTTTTTGTCAAAATATCTCTGAGGAAAAAGTTATCGCTTTAATGAACGAAGATTCTCCGAAGGATAAACTTTTGTCGCATATGCATTGCGACATTCGTAGTTCTGTCGTTGTTCGTCTTTTAGAAAAGAGGTGTTCAACAAGAGAATTTTCATTGTCAAAAATAACCGTAAGTGATATTTTCGGTTTATTCTGGTCTGCTTATGGTCAGCAAAAGACAAGACTTAAGACTTGGAAATATGGAAAGGAGAAGACATATACAGTTCCTTCTGGTGGTGGATTGTTTCCTTTAGTATTATATCTCATCCTCATCCACAAAACTGGAACAATGATATCAGGAATATATAGGTGGGAAAGTGAATCGTCTGAATTTGGTCTTTTGGCTAATCAACATCAAATCGATACCAATGAACTAAAAAAAGTCATTAACGGAATTGATTCTTTTAAAAATGCTGTTGGAGTTATGGCTGTATGTGCTGATTTCCAAAAAGTTTCTCGAAAATATTCCAACAAAGCTTATTCTCTTGTTTTGCTTGAAGCTGGTCATGTTATGCAAAATGCATATCTTTATTGTGCCGAAAAAGGAATAGGTTTTATAGAAGTGCTTGGCTTTCATCATGAGAAATTGGCAGAGATTATAGAAAATAATAAAAAACTTCAGCCCGTTGTAGTTGGGGTTTTTGGAAACAAAGGAGGGAATGATAATGATAGCAATTAACCCGAAAGCAGATATTTTTTTTGGTAATAAAAGGATATCTATCTTACTTACAAGAAAAATTATAGAGATTGAAGATACCGATGATCATCTAATGGTTTCTTTTTTGCAACGACTATACTTTAATTCGTACCATGACGTAGAAAGTCTTATAAATGAGTTAGAAAAGTTTTCAGACAAAGATGTATTAAGAAACGCAATCAAAGAGCTCGAAAAAATGAATCTTTTCCTTAAACAAAAAGTTTTTTTAAAAAACAAAGAGATATATGTTACTCCTTATGCTCCGTTTAATTTTTATCAAAATATATGGGGAGCAAGAAGTAGGCAAAAAATTTTCTTTTTTATTGCCTTAAATCAAAAGGAAGCTATTGATAAAGTTAAAGAGATGGCATTAAGTTGGATTGACGAAGCAGAGGCCGACACGATAGTCAATTTATTAGAAGGAAAAATAAAGTGTTTACCTGCTAGGATTAATATTCCAAAAGTTGAACTAATTAAGGTTAACGGAAATTGCGTCTTTGTTTATGATTCGCTTAATGGAAAGCACAAAATCTATAGAAGAAAATTTTCTAAAATGGTAAAAGATTTTAATTTTTGGGGAAGCTTAAACAAAAGAGCTACTGGGGAAATAGGAATTGTTCCTGTGGTAAAAAAGGTTTTAAATAAAGATGGTCCATTTCAATTAAATGCCCATACATTTCTTTCTTGTCATAAACTTTCTTCTTTGCGAGATAAAAACGAAGATTGGCAAATTGGTAGAGATGAAGAATTAAAAATTGCTAAAGGAAAATCTATCATGGAAGGAATAGAAAGGTATTGCGGAAGAAAAAGGTTGAACCAAAAAAAATTAGTTTATGCTTCGATGCAAGATTTAGGAATAAATAATTGTTTAAACCCTTCAGAAGTTGCATCTTATAGTGAATTACAGTTTGAAAAAGGTTGGTTAAAAGGAATTGTTCCGTTTAACTCAAAAATTAAAACAAATTGGGTAGAATTAAAAAATTTTAAGAAGAATGGTTCTAAATTTATCCCAGAATGTTTTGTTACCTATGCAGGAAAATATCTTTATCCTCGTAAAATTCCTCGGTTATTCTTTACAACCTCAAATGGAATGGCTGCGCATACAAATTTAGATAAAGCTATTGAAAATGGAGTACTTGAAATTATTGAAAGAGATGCAATTTTGATTCATTGGATAAATAGAATTTCACCAAATAGGATTGTTCTTCCAAATAAATATCAAAACTTTTTTTCAAATACTGCAGAAAAATTTAAATCAGTCGGTTATCAATTGGCATTTCTTGATTTAACATTGGACACAGTTCCTGTGATTATGTCTATTGCATATAAGAATGATGGTGGTTTAAGTTTTTTTTGCGGAGCAGCTGCGGCTAAATCTAAAATAGAAGCTATTCGTAAATCTATAGAGGAACTTGAATTTACTCTTTGGGCAAAATTGAAAGATTTATCTAATTTGAAAAAAGAAATCGAGGACCTAAAAATTAAATCAATTCAGAAACCATCTGAGCACGAAGCTATTTATCTTAAAGCAAACGTTGGCAGACATCTAGAGTTTCTGTATAAAGGAAAAGAAATCAAATTGAGCGAAATGGAATTAAACTTTAAAACAGATATTTTTACTGCGGTTGAAAATACAGGAAAAGAAATTTATTATATTGATTTAACCACAGAAGAAATACAGAATTTAAACTTAGGGATAGCTGTTGTCAGATGTATTATGCCTGGATTTGTCCCAATAACATTTGGGTATGGCTATGAACCTCTTGCAATGAGAAGAATCTATAACATTCCACTAAAAATGGGAATAATTAAAAAATCTTTGAGTGAAAAAAATGTGGTAGAAAATTATTTACCTCATTTCTTTCCTTAAAAGATTCTTACAAAATCTAACAGGACGGGTTGAAATAATCCGTCCTGCTTTTATTTTTATAAAAGCATAAAACTTAATGATAAAACTTAATAAATTTGATTAACCGTCAAATTTTTATCTTTTAAAACATCCAAATTTATGGTAATCTCAAAGAATGAGAA
>CAYNRO010000042.1:0-4135 GCA_964399845.1 uncultured Candidatus Saccharibacteria bacterium
TCAATCTCCTGAATAATATTTCTATCCCTGAACTCGTTTATGCCTTTTTTAGAATCGTGAATCCACCAAACAGCAAAAATCAAGCCAACAACAATAACAATGGTCCAAAGAATCGCTTTTCTTATATATTCTGGTTTTTCTCTCAGCTTTTTTAAAAACTTCACACTTTTTATGGTTTTAACACAATTATTTTTGCTTGTTCTGCGACAATGTCCTTGCTCTTGACAGTCAACTTTGCTAATGGCTCTAATGATTTTACTCCAATAGATTTTAGGAATTCGTCCAAGCTATCCAATTTCTTTTTTAATCCAGGAATTTTATAATACATTGGGATAATAATTTTTGGTTCTATCTGAGACATTATCTTGGTTGCTTCTTTGGCGTTGAGCGTTTCTTCTCCTCCAATCGGAAGCATCAATATATCAACTTTGCCAATTTTCTCCACTTGCTCGGAAGTTAGTTCTTTTTGTCTCAATTTTCCAAGATGGCAAATTTTTAACCCTTCTGTTTCAATGGTATAGATGACTGTTTTTTCACAAGCTTTTTTGCTATCGTCATCATCTTTCTCGTTTCCTTCTTGATTTTTACTATCATCATCTTCTTTGTCGTCTTCGTCGTCTTCATCATTTTCATAGGACTCAATTTTCTTACCGCCATTCTCAAATCCTGAGATACCTTCGATATAAGCTTCTTTTATGTCGTATTCTCCCGGGTCTTTAATAAAGAAAAAATCTCCAGACAATGCCTTTTTGTCTTTTTCTGTTATTAGCAAAATATCTGCTTCTATTTTTGGCACACGAAGACCGCTTTCTTTTTCGAAAGGATCTATCAGTATATTAACTAAGTGATTTTTGTTCCTAGAACTATTTATGCGAAAACAAGTTTCGCCATACCAAGAAATATTCATTGTTTTATATGATATCACAAGCTGAATTTGTTTTCAATATTTATAGAGCACAGACTTCCACGTGGTCGTGGAAGACTGTGCTCGGGGAGGTGGGGGGGTGATTATTGATTAGTGATTATTGATTAATAATTATTGATCGTTAATAGATTACTCTTATTCAGGTCTTCGCAAACTTGTTTTTAGAAAAGCTTTATGATATATTGGTATTATTGAATTACAAAATGATAATGAAAAAAATACTAAATCAAGAAAATCTGCCAAAACCTTTAAGAATGGGTGAGGTTGTAGAAGGAAAAATAGTGAACAAGGGTAAATCCTCTGTATTTTTGGATTTAGGTAGTCATGGCACAGGCATAATTTTTGGCAAGGAATTTTACGAATCAAAAGAGAAGTTAAAAAATTTAGAAACTGGAACAAAAATTTCCGCCAAGATAATAGGATTAGAAGACGAAGAAGGATATGTTGAACTTTCTCTGTCTAAGGCAAATAAAGAAATTGCGAGAAAACAAATTCTGACTAAAAAGGAGAACAACGAAAGCATCCAGGTTAAAATCTCAGGCGCAAACAAGGGTGGCCTTCTGACAAAAGTTTCTGGAATACCAGCCTTTATTCCTGTCTCGCAATTATCTTCTGCAAATTATCCAAAAGTAGAAGACGGCGATAATCAAAAAATCCTAAGAGCTCTGCAAAAATTTATAGACCAGGAGATGGAAGTAAAAATTCTTGACTTTGACCCTAAAGAAGAAAAACTTATTTTGTCTGAAAAAGCAAAGGAAGATAAAAAAACAAAAGAAGCTTTGGAAAAATATAAAATAGGTGATTTGGTTGAAGGCGAAATTACTGGAATTGTTAATTTTGGAGCTTTTCTAAAATTCCCCATAGGAGAAGAAGAGGAAAGCTTAGAGGGGCTGGTACATATTTCTGAATTAGACTGGCAATTAATCGAAGACCCTTCTCAAGTAGTTAAAGTTGGACAAAAAGTTAAAGCAAAAATTATCGATATAGCAAATAATAAAATCTCTTTATCTGTAAAAGCCCTAAAGAAAGATCCTTGGCAAGACGTTGAAAAAAAATACAAAAAAGGTGATATATTCAAAGGGAAAGTTATAAAAATTAATCCTTTCGGAGCTTTTGTTCAAGCATCTCCAAAAATTCAAGGCCTGGCTCATATTTCTGAATTCGATTCTCAGAAAAATATGGAAGAGGAACTACAAATAGGTGAAAAATACGATTTTCAAATTCTATCAATAGAGCCTTCTGAACACAGAATGAGCTTAAAGATCGTTAATAAACAATAATCATTGATTGATAACTGGTAATCATTAATCAATGGTGGCTGACAATTAATCAGCACTAAATTTTGTTATATATATGAAGAAATTGGCAAAAAAATTTGTATTTGTTCTGCTTATTTTTGTGGTAATCTCTGGAATTTTTGCGATATTCTCAAAACCTTCTGAAGAAGAAGTGGATGTTTCTTTAACTCAAGTAGTCAAAGATATTAACGATGAGAAAATTAAAGAAATTGTTGTTGAAGGGTCTAATCTTGCTATTACATATAAAGACGACACAATCGCAAAATCAAGAAAAGAGACAGAAGCTTCTCTGACCGATTCTTTAACTAATTTAGGGGCGAATGAAGAAAAATTAAAAAATATAGATATTAAAACAAAAGAAGAAGAAGGGCTTTGGGTTTGGCTTGGTCCTGTTTTAATTTTTGGATTACCTTTGCTTCTTTTCGGTTTATTTTTCTTTCTCATCTTTAAGCAAGCAAAATCTGGAGCTACTCAAGCTCTTAACTTTACAAAAGCAAAAGCAAAACTTTTTGGAGCCGAAGGACACACCAAAGACAAAATTACTTTTAAGGATGTCTCTGATTTACAAGAAGCAAAAGAAGAATTAGAAGAAATCGTTGACTTCTTAAAAAATCCTGACAAATATCTAAAGATGGGAGCAAAAATTCCAAGAGGGGTCCTGTTGATGGGGCCAGCTGGATGTGGTAAAACACTTCTGGCGCGCGCAGTTGCAGGAGAAGCGAGTGTCCCTTTTTTCTCTATTGCCGGGTCAGAATTTATTGAAATGTTTGTTGGTGTGGGGAGTAGCCGAGTTCGAGATCTTTTCAACACTGCTAAAAAAGCCTCTCCGTCTATAATTTTTATAGATGAGCTTGACGCTATTGGCAGGCAGAGGGGAGCTGGCCTGGGCGGAGGACACGACGAAAGAGAGCAAACTCTAAATCAAATTTTAGTTGAAATGGATGGCTTTGAAAGAGATTCGCAAGTAATTATTTTAGGAGCTACTAATCGCCCTGACATTTTAGATTCAGCGCTTTTAAGACCCGGAAGGTTTGATAGAAAAGTAGTTTTGGATTTGCCTGATATTAACGGCAGAGAAGATATTCTTAAAATTCATTGCAAGGGAAAACCATTGGCATTGGATGTTAATCCCAGAGAAATTGCAGAAAGAACTCCGGGGTTCTCAGGAGCTGAAATAGCTAATGTGGCGAATGAAGCCGCAATCTTAGCTGCCAGAAGAAATAAAGACAAGATTTATCAAGAAGAATTTTTAGAATCAATTGAGAAAGTTTTATTAGGACCTGAAAGGAAAAGTCACATCTTGTCTGAAAAAGAAAAAGAAATTACAGCTTTTCACGAAGCAGGACATGCTTTAGTTTCTGCCTCTTTGTCAGACACAGAGCCGATTAGAAAAATTTCAATTATTGCCAGAGGAAGCGCAGCCGGCTATACATTAAAAGTTCCTGACAAAGAAACCAGAATGAAAACCAAAACAAGCTTTCTGGCTGAAATTTCCACTCTGCTGGGAGGATACTGCGCCGAAAAATTAACATTCAAAGAAGTTACAACTGGAGCTTCTAATGATTTAGAAAGAGCTTCTAATTTAGCTAGAAAATTAGTTAAAGAGTATGGGATGTCTTCTTTGGGACCAATTTCTTTTGGAGAAAAAGACGAGTTAGTCTTTTTAGGAAAAGAGATTTCAGAACAGAGAAATTATTCTGAAAAAGTTGCTATTCAGATAGATGAAGAGGTTGAAAAATTTATCAAAATCGCAGAAAAAGAAGCAATGAAAATTTTAAGCAAAAGAAAAAAATTGCTTGCTAAAATTGCTGGTGTTCTAATAGAAAAAGAAACAATCGAACGGGAAGAATTTGAGGAGCTTATGGGTGAAAAGAAAAGCACTAAAAAAGTGAAAGAGAAAGCGAAAGAGAAA
>CAYNRO010000043.1:0-3728 GCA_964399845.1 uncultured Candidatus Saccharibacteria bacterium
CAGTAGAACAACGCTCTCCACAAATCCCGCGCTTATCCGACTTACGCGAATCTGGTTGCCTTACTGGCGATACCCTTATAACGCGCGCTGATACCGGAGAAAGAATTCCTATAAAAAACCTTGTAGGTCAAACCGATATTCCTGTTCATAGCCTTGACCAAGATTTGAAAATTAAAGAAATGAAAATTTCTAAAGTATTTTCAAGCGGTAAAAAAATGGTATATGAATTAAAAACTCGTAGTGGCCTTAAAATCAAAGCATCTGAAAATCATCCATTTTGGAAAGTCAGTGGTTGGACAAGATTAAATGAGCTTAAGGTTGGCGATAAAATCGCTACACCTAAAAAACTCGAACTGAGTAATCCAAAAAATAATCTTTCGAATAACGAAATTATATTGATAGCACATTTACTCGGAGATGGCTGTGTGCTTCCTCACCAGCCATATCACTATACTAGTGCTGATTTGAAAAATATCGAAATAGTGGCAAAAACTGCTAAAGAATTATTTAACATTGAGGCACGAATTGTTCGACAAAAAAATTGGTGGCATGTTTATCTGCCAAGCCCCTACAATCTAACTCATAAAAGATACCATCCAATAACTAATTGGTATAAAAAACTCGGAATAGAAAGAGTTCGTTCTTGGAATAAACAAATACCAGAATCTGTTTTTCAATGCAATAAAGAAAAAATTGCTTTGTTTTTGAAACATCTTTGGGCTACTGACGGTAGTATAAGTTTTAAATATTTAAAAAATAGAAAACCTAGCGCTGGAATTTATTATGCGTCAACGAGCGAAATTTTAGCAAAAGGAGTCAAACAGCTTTTATTAAGATTTGGTATAAGAAGTAGAATTAGCGCCGTCTATAAAGAAAATTATAGAGCTTGTTATCATATCCAAATTAGTGGAGCTAAACATCAACTTACTTTTCTTAACGAAATTGGATGTTTCGGTGTTAGAGGAGATAATATTCCTGCTATTACAAAAAAATTAAATGACATTGAACAAAATACAAACCTTGATGTTTGGCCAAAAGAAACTTGGCAATTTATTATTGACCCTATTAGAAAAGATTCAGATATGAGCTGGCGCGAATTCAGTAATGGCATTAGAACAAAATACTGCGGAACTTCTTTATTTAAATCTGGTATTGGCACAGAACGGCTTAACAGAATTGCTACTTTATTAAATTCTCCAGAAATAAAAAGTATGACAAAATCTGATATCTTTTGGGACGAAATTGTATCAATCAAAGCTTTAGATATCCAAGAAGTTTACGACGCAACTGTGCCAGAATTACACAATTTTATCGCTAATGACGTTATTGTTGAAAATTCTTTGGAGCAGGATGCCGATGTGGTTTTATTCATCCATAGAGAAGAGAAATACAGGCCAGAAACCACGAAAAAGAACATTGCTGACATTATTATTGCTAAACATAGAAACGGCCCCGTAGGAAGCGTTGAGCTGTATTTTGACGAACAAAGAGTGTCGTTTAGGAATCTTGCCAAGGGAGAAAGACCCGAAGAAACCGCATCTAGCCATGAAGAATTTTAATCATTTATTAATAATCATTGATCATTTATCATTTGTCATCGATTATTGATCATTTGTCAATGACTACTGATCATTTATCAATGATTACTGATCATTGATTGTTTGTTATTTTATGTTTCCTGAAAGCATACAAAAACTTATTGATCTATTTTCTAAATTTCCTTCTGTGGGGCGTAGAACTGCTGCCCGTTTTGTTTTTTATCTAATAAAACTACCTAAAAATGAGTTGGAAGACCTTTTAAATTCTATTGTGGAGTTAAGAAAAACAATCAAAATTTGTTCCTATTGTTTTAATCCTTTTGACTCGTTTGAAAATCCAGCAGAAACACTCTGCCCTATTTGCAGAGATCCTAATAGAGACAAAACATTGCTTTGTATCGTAGAAAAAGAAATGGATTTACTCGCAATTGAAAAAACGAATAAATACAAAGGTATTTATTTTGTTTTAGGCGGAGTAATGAATTTAAAGAAAGAAGGGAAAAATATAAGGATTGATGAATTAAAACAAAGAATTAAAGATTCTAATTTTAAGGAAATTATTATTGCTATCAATCCGACCGTTGAAGGTGAAATTACTTCTCTGTTCATAGAAAGAGAATTAAAGCCTTTTGGTATTAAAACTACTCGCCTGGGACGCGGACTTCCGTTTGGAGGAGAATTAGAATACGCTGACGAGGAAACACTTGAAAGCGCTTTTCAAGGCAGGAAATAGAGCTATATTCATATCTGTTTTAAAACAAAAAATCGGCTTGCGCCGATTTTTTTGTTTTCGCTAATTTCTAATTAACTCTTAGTAATTTCTATTTTAGTAATTTCAACTTCGGTAAAAAGTTGCCGATGTCCTTTTTTGACCTTATAACGAGTTTTGGGTTTATATTTAAAAATTATTATTTTCTTGCCTTTACCTTGGCCTAAAATCTTAGCCGAAACTTTTGCATTCTTGACTAAAGGTGTTCCGATTTCTATTTTCTTGTTTTTTTCCACTAACAAAACCTCTTCAAAGACTACTCCTTTGTTTTCTTCCTCGTCTAATTTCTCTATTTTGATTTTATCACCGGGCTCAACAAGATATTGTTTACCCCCTGTTTTAATAACTGCTAACATAAAATGTTTAATAAGTTAATGTTCCTAATGGATGTTTTCATTGCCTTAAATGACAACAATTTTAATATAATACAAATTAAGACAAAAAGCAAGAAAACTTTATGCTTTTAAAATTTTAAAATAAAAAGCTCATCCCAAAATTGATGAAACGAGCTTTTGCAAAATTGTTTCTTGCTTTTTTATTCCTGTTCTATTTCTGGAACTTCTTCAAATATAATTAGCGGACACATTTTATCTTTTTTGGCTTCTAAATAGGTAAAAAACAATTTCCAAAAACCAGTCTTTTTGCCTATAAAAATCATAAACCCCGCCAAAACCACTAAGCCAAAAATCATTTGAATCCATATAGGGACAACGATTGTCGTTCCTGTAAAGGACGATTTGATTGAGACAACCGCATAGACAATTAAGATAAATGTATCAACAACAAAATCTAAAATAATTGATGCCCATTTAATAAGCCCAAATATAGCGACACCTATTGATATCGGAACAATAGGAATAATTCTATGCCCGTAAAATGTTGGCCAGTTTTCTATTGGCGCAAAGAAATCATCGTTTTTCTTAAAGATTGTCGGTTTATTAGCACCAAAGAAAAAAGCTATTGGCGTAGCGAAACAATATAATATGGCCAATATGACCCCAAAAACTATAATGATTACGCCCATGATAGGCCAGATAATCAAGACAGAAAAAACAATTCTCCAAAAAAAACTGCATAAATTTGAATTGTTAATTTCTTTATCCTTTTTATTTGTGTTCCAGATACGACCGTATGCTATCTTATAAAGATAACTATCTTTTTTTATTTTCATTCCTGTTTCTATCATTTTTCACTCCTTTCTTAGGTTTAAAATGTAAATGTACCAAAATTATTATATTAAATAATTACTTACAATGTTTAGTCAATTAAAGCATAAATTCAGTTTTTGTCAATTATTAAACTATGCGCCAAACTTAATCCCTTTGCTTTATTGCTATGATTTTAGAATTTCTATTGTTCTCGATTGGGTTTTTCTAATTGTTTAGTTTCAATTTTGGATTTGTCTTGAATAATTTTGTTTT
>CAYNRO010000044.1:0-3636 GCA_964399845.1 uncultured Candidatus Saccharibacteria bacterium
AATAATCACTGATCACTGATTAATGATAAATGATCAATAATCAATAATTAAATTTTTATGAAATTTAGCATTATACCAAAATTATTACTCAACCTATTTAAAAAAACAGCTACTATTAAGTTTCCCAAAGAATCAATCCCGATTCCTGACAACTACAGAGGCGTGCACAATTTTGACACTAATAAATGCCTTGGGTGCGGAAAATGCGCTGAAATCTGTCCGAACAAAGCAATTGAAATGGTAGATGTTCAACAACAAGATGGAACAATACAAAAGCGTCCGAGAATTGATATCAATAAATGCTGTTTTTGCGGGCTATGCGAAAGCGTCTGTCCGACAAAAGCAATTCGTTTAACAAAGAAAATCCCTGTGGCTGGCGTAAAGGTTTCAGAAGACTCTGATTCATCAATTTAATTGATTTTGCGACCGATTTATTGTATTATAATTTTAATGATCAATTCTCCTGTAGAGGAAATTAAAAATCGTTTAGACATAGTAGAAGTTATCGGTAATTATATTAAGATTGAAAAAGCAGGCATAAATTATCGCGCCCTCTGCCCCTTTCATTCTGAAAAAAAACCTTCTTTTTTTATTTCTCCAACGCGTCAGACTTGGCGTTGTTTTGGAGCTTGCGGAGAAGGGGGTGATATGTTTTCATTTGTAATGAAAATTGAAGGAATTGAATTTGGCGATGCCTTGCGTCTTCTGGCGCGTAAAGCGGGAGTAGAATTAAAAAGGGAGGACCCAAAACTGAAAACCGAAAGACAACGTCTTTATGAAATTGCTGAATTGTCTTGTCGTTTTTTTGAAACACAATTGAAAGAGAGCAAAAAGGGCAAAGCAGCGCAAAATTACCTTTTATCTCGTGGCATAAAAGAGGAAAGTATCAAAAAGTGGCGTTTAGGGTATGCTCCTGATACTTGGCAGGGTCTATCTGACTTCTTGGTTGGTAGAGGATATAGAAGGGAAGAAGCAGAAAAGGTTGGATTAGTTTTAAAGTCAGAAAAAACAAAAAATTATTACGATAGATTTAGAGCGAGAATTATATTTCCAATTTTTAATTTGAGTTCAGGTGTAATTGGATTCGGAGGCAGAATAATCGAAAACCAAGACCCAAACAATCAGGATAAATCTTACGACGAAAACGCTAAATACATAAATAGTCCGGCAACTATTCTTTACGATAAAAGCAATGTGCTCTATGGCCTGGAAAAGGCTGGCATAAATATCAGAAAAAAAGACCAATGCGTTCTGGTTGAAGGATATATGGATGTGATTATGTCGCATCAAGCTGGTATCGAAAATACAGTTTCAACATCTGGAACAGCTTTAACCGGTTTTCAGCTCAAGAACCTTAAGAGATATTCAAGCAATCTTCTGACTGCCTTTGATATGGATCTTGCAGGTGGTTCTGCAACCAAGAAAGGAATAGATTTGGCGCAAAGTTTAGGTTTTAACATAAAGGTTGTTGTTATGCCTGATGGATCTGACCCAGCCGATATTGTTTTGAAAAGCTCTCAAGACTGGGAAAAGCTAATAAAGAACGCAAAATCAATTCATGATTTCTATTTCCAAGACGCATTATCGCAATACGATAAAAATTCTCTGGAAGGCAAAAAACAAATTTCAGAATTTCTCTTACCAGTTATTAAAAAAATTCCCAATAGAATTGAAAAAGGTTTTTGGATAAAAAGTTTGGCAAATCTTTTAGAAACTAGAGAAGAGGATATATTGGAAGAGCTTGAAAAGGTTAAATATTCATCAGACCACAGAACAGAAAATTTTGAGAAACAAATTGAAACAACCAAACAGCCCAAAACCCTGAGAGAAAAAAACAGAAAAGGGCTTTTGGAGGAACAATTGATTATTTTAATTATTAAATCTCCTGAAAATCTTGATTTGCTGACAAAAGAAGATTTTGATCTTTTCTCTTCAGAAACTGCTGAAATTCTGCAACGTTTCAAGGAACAAGGGTTTGACTTAAAAGACATTTCAAGCGAAATGGATAATCTCATAGATTATCTTTCGTTAAGGGCAGAAGTGCAGGATATTTTTGAGAAGGGTTCGGCTATCGAAAAGTTTGAAGAAGATTTTAAAAAAGAGGAGAAACAAGAATTCGAAGATTGTTTAAAGGAGTTAAGGATTTTGGCATTTAAAGATACCTTAAGTCGCATATCTAAAAAGATTAAAGAATTAGAGGGGAGTAACAACTTTGATGAAGTCAAAGAATTAGTCAAAAAGTTTAATTCGTTTTCCAAGTCTTTTGAAGATTTGAAAAATGCTTAATCCAAATTATGGCTGAAAAAGAGAACAAGAAAAACAAAAAGGGCAAAGCCCTATCAGCTCCTGCGGCAAAAAAGAAAATAGTTGAACCCAAGAAGGAAAAAGTTAAAATTGTTCAGAAAAAGAAAACTGTAAAGAAAAAGATTCTTTCAACTTCTTTTCATTTATTAAAGAAATCAAAAGACAAAAAAGCTTTAAAAAAACCAACAAAGGTTTATTTAAAAAAGAAATCTTTTGAAAAGAAAAAAAGTAAGATTACGAAAAGGGATAAGCAAAAACCTTCTCAAGTTTTTACTCTTGCTAAGGTTGAAAAATTGATGGAAAAAGGCAAATTACGGAAATTTGTTACCATCTCAGAAATTCTCTATTTTTTCCCAGACGCCGAAAAAGATATTTTAGGATTAGAGGAACTTTACGAAAATTTAGAAGAACAAGGGATTGAAGTTAAGAAGAGTGTAGAATTTTTGACTGAGAATGATGTTCCCAAAAAAGGCAAAGCTGCAACAAAAGAATCTGTTAAATTGAAAATAGATCCTATTCAAATTTATCTAAAGGAGATTGGAAAGGTTTCGTTTCTTACGGCAGAAGAAGAAAAAGAATTAGCCCGGAGAATTGAGAAAGAAGAACCAGGCGCTAAGAAGAAATTAGCTCAAGCAAACCTTCGTTTAGTGGTTTCTATTGCTAAGAGGTATATAGGGAAGTCTGCGAATTTAACTTTATTGGACTTAATCCAAGAAGGAAATTTAGGCCTTTTTCGCGCAGTTGAAAAATTTGACTGGAGAAGGGGTTACAAATTTTCAACTTACGCTACTTGGTGGATACGACAGTCTATTACCCGCGCTTTGGCTGACCAAGCCAGAACAATTAGAATTCCTGTTCATATGGTTGAAACTATCTCAAAATATACGCAAGTTAGACGAAGTCTTTTGCAGGATCTAGGCAGAGAACCAATGGCAGAGGAAATTGCCGCTGAAATGGATATTGAAGTTGCCAAAGTTCGTCATATTAGAAAAATTTCCCAAGAAACTATTTCTTTAGAAACACCTGTTGGAAGCGACGACGAAGGCAGTGTTTTGGCTGAATTTATTAAAGACGAAAAAGTATTATCCTCTTCTGTCCAAGCTGCTCGAAGCTTGCTCAAAGAAAGGCTAAAAGAGATTTTAATTGACCTAACCCCGAGAGAGCAGAAAATTTTATCAATGCGTTTTGGTTTAGACGATGGAATTACTTATACCTTAGAAGAAGTCGGGCAGATGTTTGGGGTAACTCGGGAAAGAATTCGCCAGATAGAAGCAAAAAGTTTGGAAAAAATCCGAGTCCACGAAAAATTAGAAAAACTAAAAGGATACTAAA
>CAYNRO010000045.1:0-3081 GCA_964399845.1 uncultured Candidatus Saccharibacteria bacterium
TAATTTTTTCGCGCATAATTTTTTTTAAAAGGAAAAGAAAATTTTTCCTGTTTTGTGTTTCTTTTAATCAGGGAAAAGCGGAAACGCTCTAATTCTAATCGCAGGCGACTTTTGATTGCCTCTTTGCTAGGGCTAATATAATCTGCTAAATATTCGTCAATTTGTGCTTCGGTATACTGCATACATTTTTATCATAAAACCGGATTGTTCACAAAAATTTCTTCGGTTTTATCTCCATAATCTTTTTGAGAAATTACAGTATCATAAAGACCAATATTTTCATCCTCGTGTTTATTTATTCCCGCATAGACAAGGCTTGCATCTTCGTATCTCTTAAATTTATATACTGCATCATTCATAAGCACGCTGTTAAAAACGCCCAGGCCAACCAACATCTCAAAATCTTTTTGTGTCAAACCGGTAACTTTTTTAAATAATCCCGGCTCAAGCTTTGTGATCACATCCTTTAGTATTCTTTCTCGATAATCTGTAAGATACATAAAAACAGGAATTCGGGTAGCAAATTTAATCAACTTTGTTTGAACTTGTTTACGAAGATTTTTATATTCTTTTTCTTCCTCCGATAATTCTTCCTTTCCTTTTTTAGACAGCTCTTTATCATTTGTCTCTTTCTTTATTTTTTCAACCGATTCAGATTTGTTAATAATGGTCTCAATATCTTGATTTAGATTTCTAAAGCCTTCAATGCTCATAAGCGCATCCATCGCAGCTTTATTGTCCATCAATCGTTTGAGTGTGTTGTTGTCAACATTCACTAGAAGTGCACTTTCCCATCGGCGAGCAAGAAGTGTTGCCGTGGTGCCACTCATCGCCATATCTAAAATCCCAGCCGCGTCAATCTGCTTCATTGCACTTCCGTCATAAGCAAGAACTGGTAGAAAACTTATAAACTCCGCTACTTTGGTTTCCATGTTAGACTCATTTACATTTAATCGACAGCTATATTCCGCAATCTGTCTTAATGCCCGATTGGGCGCAAAATCAAAGACATAACACTCATTTTTTATCACATCTTCTTTGTTTGGAGATTTATCATCAGGGTTTTTGATAGTCCACGGAGACTGAACTCGAAAAGCGGCTTGGAAATATGTCTCTGGTGTTGAACAATTTCGAAGCATAAATATTCCTGTCCACGGCTTCACGGTCACTCCAGTTAATAACTTTCCACAAGTTAAAGTAATTGTTTTTGATTTCAATGGATCATCCATAGCTTCCAGTACTGGAGGAAGTGCTTTTATTCCAATACCTGCACCCTGACCAGCCGCCACAACTATTTCATAATTATTATAAAAAGTATTTTGTTTCTTCTTTATCAAATTTCGCATGGCATAACAAGAAGCAACTGATGGTAAAAACCAAAGGGTATGATTGAGTAAATTCAAAAGCTCTGCGTGAGAAAAAGGCATCGGAGGCTTTTTTGCGCCTAATTTTAAATTATCAATAGTTGTTTCCGCAAAAGAACCACGTATCAGATCAAGCCATTTCTGTACTTCATCTTCATAAATAAATTTTGCATTTTTATTCTTACCATTGGCAGAGAAAAATACATTTAAATCAAACTCATTAAATTCCCCCTGCTGGGCTATATCTATAATTGAGCCAGGAAGCTGGTATGTCATCATCACCATTCTCGGAAGCGAAGCGTAAGGATTAATCGCCACTTTATCAATCCACGATCCTTTTGCTTTCTGCTCATCCGAATATGTCCAGTTGTATATTTGTTCCTCAATAAATTCGCCAGACGCTATTGCCCTAAACGGCGTACCAGAAAGATACAGATACGCTTCTGTTTTAATGGGCAATATTTCCTCATTAAAATATTCTAGTCCTACGCCTTCTGCAAATTCTTTTTCTTTCTTTTCCTCAGCTTCAAAAAGCTCTTTGGCATTTTCGCGCCAAGCTCCGTAATGATATTCATCGAAAACAATACAATCCCATTTAGTTTTATGCACCCACTCATTTTTCGTTTTTATTCCACCTGTGCTTTTATTTTTACCTAAATAATCCTGAAAAGAGCCGAAGCACACAAATGGCTTTTTAGTATCAATATCTTTATGCCAAAGCGTATTTTCTGAAGCAGAAATAAATTGCCAATTTTGAAAATCAATATGCTCTTTTAAATCCTCATCCCAAGCGCTTTCTACAGCCGGCTTAAAAGTCATTACTAAAATCTTTGTCCATTCCATTTTCTTAGCTAATTGATAGGTGGCAAAAGTTTTGCCAAATCTCATTTTAGCATTCCATAGAAAATGGGGGGGTTTACGCGGATTTTCCTTTTTATAATTTAAAAAATATTCTGCAGTTTTTTCTACTGCCATCAATTGTTCTGGACGCATCTTGAAATTTAATTCTCGCGATTCAACACTAAACTTTCTATACTTAATGTCATTGATAGCCAACTTAACATTCTTTACATTACATTTAAACCACTCACCATCTTTTCTTTTAATGCTACGGCGACTCAAATATTGATGTACTTCGTGATCAGTAAAAGCCGTGCCGTCATTTCTAACAGCGTCTTCTTCCAAGACAATCTTGTATTTTAGACGACTTGTTTTTAATTGCTCTGCAACTCTCTCTTGCACATTGCGGACAGTATATCCAACCTTGAGCAAACCTTTATGCGAATCTACACCAACAAGTTCGTAGGCGTATATGGTTGGGTTTACTTCTGGTTTTTGTGGAAAAAAATCTTTACTCATAAAATTATGACTTTATTCTTTTTAAATCTGCCTCAAGTTCTTTAAGGCTTTCTTTCTTTTCAATGGCTTTTTTCACTGTTTTGAATTTTTCAAATTCTCTTTCTGATTTCTCCAATGCCAATGTATGAGAAATTTTTCCATAATGTGTCAAAAGCTCTTTTTTATTCATTTTTAAAACAAGATCAAGTTGTTCTATCCAATCCCGCATTGTCATCGGTGTTTGGCCGTGGGCCATGCTTTCAGCAAAGGCAAGATATTGCTCCACAATCAAGCCAAGTGTTTTTATTTCTTTTTCATTTAAATAATTTTTTGCAATAACTACATCTGGCTTAAGGATTTCTTTTTCTGTTTTTTTATC
>CAYNRO010000046.1:0-2968 GCA_964399845.1 uncultured Candidatus Saccharibacteria bacterium
AATTCTTTTAACTGTATGTTCCAATATTAACAAAGCAAAAATCTTTGTCAAGTCCTTGCGCTATTATCCTGATGCTTTGATTCAAACTCTCCAATATCAAAAAGTTACCCAAGGATAGGGCTCGCCCAAACTGTAAAAAATAAGCCCCATGTCAAAAACATAGGGCTTTTTTGTTTCTATGAATTTCATAAAAACAAAAAATTTATTAATTTAATTTTCGCTTTATTGGCTATTATTTTCCAATTTGGAATTAGATAGAAGCAATTTGCTTCTTATTTTATAATAGCTAAAAACAAAAAAATTATTCTATTCTCTTTGCTAAATCCTCAGAGGTAGCTTCTTTTATTCTAGAAGCCTTGATACTTTTGACCAATCCTCCAATGCTAATCCACCCGCTTAGCCAATGGATATTACTTTCTCCTCCCCCTAACCTCGTTTCATAATTTAGGAAAGACAAAGATAGGATATTTTGTCCATGATAAGACATTGCTAAGGATGGTCCAATTCTTAAAAAATTTGCACCGGCCTCGTATTCTCTTTTTAGCCCTAAATTAAATTCAGGACTCAAAATCAAGTTTTGAGTTGGTTTAAAATCATATATCGCTTGCTTAAACCAGACGCTGACAACCTTATTGTTGTATTTACGAGAACAATTTTTATAGCTAGTGCTATAGGGCAAATTTGCTTCAAAACCAAAACTTGTTTTTGCTAACCATTTTTTATTTTGATCCCTGCGACCATAAAAATCAAAAATACCAGACAAAATAAAAACGTTGTCAATTTGTTTACCCGCACCTATCTCGTTAGACAGTTTACCTATGCCAAAATCTAAATCAGTAGCCCAATGAGAAAAATTCATTTTTAAAGTAGGACCTATTGCAAATTTAGAGGCTGTATGGCAAGCATTTTTAATGCTACCAATTCCAAACGAGCCAAATCCGAAAAATCCTAATTCCAACTTATCGTCATAAAAATGAAACGGCCTGCATCTAATCTTGGCCCAGATATAATCTCCAGCAAGGTCATAGGCATCAGAGCCATAGGACCCAACTCCCATATAAAAGTCAAAATTATCCACTTTAGTTTCTTTTTGGACTTGAGCAATCAAGTTCTTTTTCAGTTGAATTATTTTTTCTTTACGGGTTTTGGTTCTTTGCTGTTCTTGTCTCAAACCCTCTCTAATTTTGTCTATTTTGCCTCTAACCTCTTTTTTCCTTTGGTCTTTGAGTCGAGCTGTTTGCTGTTCTTGTCTCAAACCCTCTCTAATTTTGTCTATTTTGCCTCTAACCTCTTTTTTCCTTTGGTCTTTGAGTCGAGCTGTTTGGTTAATTTTATAAGTATATCTTGGGCTTTGTGCTGGCGCACTAGGCACTATTTTAAAAACATAAACTTGCGCTTTTTTTGTGCCAAAGCCAAGCAATCCATGCAATTCAATATTGTCCAATGTTCCGATTGTTCCTGTTATCCTTGCCGTAATAGCAAAAGACAACAGAAGAGCAATAATTGCTATCAAAATTGTCTTTGCCATTTTTATCTCCTCCTTCAATTTATAAATTCTATTCTCTCTTTGCTGTCTCCTAGATACAACTCAAGCTCTAAATTCTTTATTCTTTCATCTCTTATCTCAAGTAATTTTTGATAAATTTCTGAAATCTGCCTGAATAAAGGAGCCATTTGATAACGAATAACAGTGGCGCGAGCATAATATCCAGACCAACTGTCGTTTACACCAGCTGTTATTATATCGCTAACTATGCTAGTTCCAGCCATAATCAACAAACCAGCTCCAGTAAACGGCAGAGAAATCCAAGGTAGCTTTGCTTTTTTTAACCATCGTTCTGTGTACGTAAAACCTGGCATTTCAACAGCTATCTCCTTGTACTTTTCTAGTGGCAAATAGCCACAGCGGATCTGCCCACTAGGCATTTTATAATTATATTTCATTTTAATGGCAATATCTTTTTTATATTCTTGCCACTCGTTTGAACCAATTATTATCTCTTGAACGTTTTTTTTGTCCAGAAAAACACCTTTTTTATTGGAATATTCTTTCCAAAAATTTTCTAATTCTGTCAAGCTCGTCCCCTTGTCAAAAATCTTTTTTCGGAATTTTTCATTTTTGTCAAACTTCGCCGAATCATACCCTTCTATCTCTTGACCCAAAAGAGTATAAGCCCAGCCCTTGTCTCTGTTTAAATATATGATTTTGCTTCCTCTCAACTCTGTCTCTGTTCCGGACAGAATAAATTCAACCAGAAAGTCTCCAAAAAAGTTTATACCTGTTAAAAATCCATAGCCGTGCGAAATCTTTTCGCCATTAGCTTGCGCTAAAACTGGCCAAACACCGCCACCATAGATGATCTCGGTCCACAAAGCAGGATCCATAATGGCAACAAACTTAGTAATTGCTATGATTTTTGCTTTTTCTATTTCCACTGGATGCGCAATAGAAACAGCTTTTTCGGGTTCTACAAAAGAACCTTTTGACAAATATTTGGGATTGCTAGCGCAACCCATTGCCAAAACAAGAATCGTAAAACTTACCAATAAATTCATCTTTTTCATTCTATTCCCTCCTTCTTTCACAGGTTAAAAAATTTATAAATTATAAGCTCAGGCCAACAAAATTCAATTTTTAAAGATCTTTTAAAATCTGTACCGCAATTTATCTATTGAGGTCTGATTCAACAAACCTCCTAAAATTTCATACCATTCAAACAGATTTTAAGATGACATTTATTTTTACACTATTTACTTTTCTTGTCAAACATCAGTGCCTACGTTCTGCTCCGAACCGTAACATAGAGATAACTTAAAAAAGCATATGTTAATTAGAAAATACTTACCCATGTCAGTGAATAACAAACAACGAACCCCGAAGCTGTTAACAGCTTCGGGGTGAACAACCAACATTGACCAATGACAAACAAAATCCCCCACTTAATAATGGGGGATTTTTTCTTTCAAG
>CAYNRO010000047.1:0-2750 GCA_964399845.1 uncultured Candidatus Saccharibacteria bacterium
TGGATATTTTTGGATTAATTTGTTAAAATAAATTTATTGAATCTTTGTTATTTGGTTATTAAACTATATGTTAAAACTCTATAATACTTTATCCAGAAAAAAGGAAATATTTAAATCCTTAAAAAATAAAAAGGTTGGCCTTTATACTTGTGGCCCGACTGTTTATTGGTTTGCCCATATAGGCAATTTGAGAACATATCTTTTTGAAGACATCTTGAAAAGGGTTTTAGAATATAATCAATTCAAAGTAAAGCATATAATGAATATCACCGATGTGGGTCATTTAACTTCTGACGCTGATACTGGCGAAGACAAAATTGAAAAAGGCGCAAAAAGAGAAAAGAAAACCGCTAAAGAAATTGTAAATTATTATACAAAAATTTTAAAGAAAGACATCGCAAGGTTGAGAATTAAATCTCCAGATTTATTGCCAAAAGCCACTGATCATATTAGAGAACAAATCAATCTAATCAAAGCTTTAGAAAAAAAAGGGTTTGTTTATAAAATTGCAGATGGAATCTATTTTGATACTTCGAAAATTAAAGATTATGGAAAATTAGCAAATTTGAAAAAAGTAAAACTAAAAGCAGGCGCGCGCGTCAAATGCTCTGTTGGCAAGAGAAATTCAAGAGATTTCGCTCTTTGGAAATTTACACCGGCGGGAGTAAAAAGACAAATGGAATGGAACTCTCCATGGGGCAAAGGATTTCCGGGCTGGCATACAGAGTGCGTGGTCATGTCAATAAAATATTTGGGTATTCCTTTTGATATCCATTGTGGTGGAATTGATCATATCTCTGTTCATCACACAAATGAAATCGCGCAAGCGCAAGCTGTTTATGGCAAAAATTTAGCTAATTACTGGCTACATGGAGAATTTTTAGTTTTAGAAAAAGGAAGAATGGGAAAATCAGAAGGAAATATAATTATTTTAGACGATTTAATCAAGAAAAACTTTAATCCCCTAGCCTATCGCTATTTATGCTTGGGAACGCATTATAGAAAGAAACTTGCTTTTTCGTGGAGGTCTTTGCAGTACGCCCAAAATGCTTTGAACAAACTCTATGAGAAATCAATTCAAATAAAATCTGGAATAAAAACAGAGAAAAAATATATTTCTAAAAAAGACACATCTTATTCTATATCTTTAAGTTCAAATTATTTAAAGAGATTTTTAAATTTTATTGATGACGACTTAAATACCCCGAGAGCTTTAGCTCTAATGTGGGATATGATCAAAGATAAAAAAATATCAAACAAAGAAAAATACAATCTTTTAATAAAATTTAACCAAGTTTTTGGGTTATCAGACAAAATTCAAGAAATGAAGACCCCGCTTAAAATACAAAAACTTGCCAAAAAAAGAGAAAAGTTTCGCGCCGAAAAAAATTGGGCAAAGTCTGATGAAGTCAGAAAGGAAATAGAGAAAATGGGATATAAGGTAGAAGACACCAAAAATGGATTTAAGCTAAAAAGACAAGGATACGAAAAATACTAATTTTTTAAGAATAAAAATAAAAAAAGAACAGACACTTGAAAGTGTTTGTTCTTTTTGATATACAATAAGTAATGACTAATAATTTTGAAAATAAAAATCCTAGCTTAATAGAGAAACTTCCTCCACAAAATATTGATGCGGAAAAGTCTTTATTAGGTTCTTTGTTGATAGATAAAAACGCGATTATTAAAGTTGCAGACTTTTTACAAGCAAAAGATTTCTACAAAACAAACCATAAAAAGATTTATGAAGGAATTTTAGAACTTTTTGAAAAAGGAGAACCGATTGATTTTCTAACGGTTTCCACTCGTTTAAAAGAGAAAAAAATGCTGGAAGCAGTTGGCGGAAACAGCTATTTAACAGAACTCGCAAATTTTGTGCCAACCGCAAGTCATATATCTAATTATGCTAAAATCGTTCAAAGAAAAAGAATTTTAAGAAGTTTAATTGAAGCAAGCCAAGAAATTAATTCCATTGGGTATAACGAAGAGGAAGACATTGAAATTCTTTTAGACCAAGCAGAACAAAGAATTTTTAGTATTGCGCAAAAAAGTTTAACTCAAAGCTTTATACCTATTAAAGCCGGCCTAGAAGAAGCTTTTGAAAGAATTGATATGCTCTCAAAACATAAAGATGCTCCACGAGGACTTGTAACAGGTTTTGTAGATTTAGACAATCTTTTAATAGGATTCCAAAAATCTGATTTAATAATTTTAGCTGCACGCCCTTCTTTAGGAAAAAGTGCTTTAGCGGTAAATCTTGCTACACATATTGCGATAAACCAAAAAACACCAATCGGAATATTTAGTTTAGAAATGTCGAAAGATCAAATAATAGATAGATTGATTGCTAGTCTTTCTGGCGTTGATTTCTGGAAATTAAGAACTGGACGACTTTCAGCGCAAGGAGATGATAATGATTTTACAAAAATTCAACATGCAATGAGCATACTATCTGAAACTCCTATTTATATTGATGACTCTGCGTCTTCAAATGTACTCCAGATGAGAGCAATGACAAGAAGACTGCAAGCAGAACATGGACTAGGGCTTATTATTATTGATTATTTACAATTAATGGAGCCAAGAAATCCAATGGCAAGTCCTGTCCAGCAAGTAACCGAAATATCTCGCTCTCTTAAAGGCCTTGCAAGAGAACTCAGTGTGCCTGTACTTGCTCTGTCTCAGTTAAACCGGGCAGTAGAACAACGCTCTCCACAAATCCCGCGCTTATCCGACTTACGCGAATCTGG
>CAYNRO010000048.1:0-2705 GCA_964399845.1 uncultured Candidatus Saccharibacteria bacterium
ATATAAACAAGTATGAATGGAGCTAATTTTACACATAAAGCGCAAGAAGCAATCTTGGGAGCGCAATCTATCGCGCAGGAAAATACGCAACAGCAAGTTGATGCTTTGCACCTGTTAACAGCTTTACTCTCTCAAGACGATAGCGTTGTTTTAACCTTGCTTCAGAAATTAAGCGCAGACATAGATGGTTTAAAAAAGCGAACCCAAGGAGCTTTAGGGAAGATTTCCAGTGTTTCGGCTCCGCAAACTTTTGGGCAGTTTTATCTAACCCAAGATATGGCAAAAGTTTTGGAAAAAGCGCGCGAAGAAGCAATGAAAATGAGAGATGACTTTATATCAGTAGAACATTTATTCTTAGCTTTGCTTAGCGCTGAAACGAAAGCCAAAGAGATTTTAACTAAAACCACTTTTTTAGACCCAAGTAATGCTGGTTTTCAACATGGTGCGTCTGATTTAAGATTTGATAATTTGAATTACGATATAGTTTTAAAAACTTTAGCAGAAATTCGGGGTGGAACAAGAATTACTGACCCTGAACCTGAATCAAAATATCAGGTTATAGAAAAATATGCCCGCAATTTAACTTCTCTGGCGCTTAAAGGAAAACTTGACCCTGTTATTGGCAGGGAAGATGAAATCCGCAGGCTGATGCAAGTTCTTTCACGAAGAACTAAAAATAATCCGGTTTTAATTGGAGAGGCAGGAGTAGGAAAAACAGCCATAATAGAAGGATTGGCGCAAAGAATTGTTAGATCAGATGTGCCCGAAAGCTTAAAGCAAAAAGAAATTATTGCTTTGGATTTAGGGGCTTTGATTGCTGGAACAAAATACAGAGGAGAGTTTGAAGACAGAATAAGAGCTTTGCTCAAAGAAGTAAACCGCGCTGCTGGAAAATATATTATTTTTATTGACGAATTACATACTTTAGTTGGAGCAGGCGGAGCTGAAGGAGCAATCGATGCTTCGAATCTTTTAAAACCAGCTTTAGCAAAAGGAGAATTAAAAGCAATTGGAGCCACAACCTTGAAAGAATATCAGAAATACGTTGAAAGAGATGCTGCTTTGGAGAGGAGATTTCAGCCGATTTATGTTCAAGAACCGTCAATTGAAAATACGATTGCTATTTTACGAGGCATTAAAGAGAAATATGAAGTTCATCACGGACTAAGGATTAAAGATTCAGCTTTAGTTGCCGCTGCCGAGCTTTCTTCTCGCTATATTTCTGACCGTTTCTTACCTGACAAGGCCGTTGATTTAATGGACGAAGCAATGTCAGCCCTAAGGCTGGAAATTGAATCAGACCCAGCCGAATTAGAGGAGTTGAAAATGGAAATTCAGAAATTGCAAATTGAAAAAGAAGCGATTAAAAAGGAAAAGGGCGTGAAAAAGAGATTAATGGCAATTAATCGTTCTTTGGCAGACTTAAACGAGAAATCCAAATCATTTGAATTAAAATGGAAATCTGAAAGGGAGTTAATCCAGAAGATTAGAAACCTTAAAAAAGAGATAGATGAACTCTCTTTTCAATCAGAAATTGCGCAAAGACAGGCAAATTTACAAAAAGTTGCTGAAATTAAATATGGAAAAATACCAGAACTTTTAAAAGAAGTTCGCCAAACAGAGAAAAAATTAGCGAAAATCCAAAAAAGCCATTTAATTTTGAAGAAAGAAGTGGAAGAAGAAGATGTGGCAGGAGTTGTATCAAGATGGACAGGCATTCCTGTTATGAAATTAATCGAAGAAGACGCTAGTAAACTTGAAAAAATGGAAAAAATTCTTTCGTCTCGTGTTGTTGGCCAGGAACAAGCTATTTCTGCTATTTCCCGCGCTGTCCGTCGTTCAAGAGCAGGAATTTCAGAAGAAAATAGACCATTAGGCTCTTTTATGTTTTTAGGTCCTACAGGCGTTGGAAAAACAGAAACTGCACGTGCTTTGGCTGAATTTTTGTTTAACGACGAAGATTCTTTAATTACTGTGGATATGTCGGAATATATGGAGAAACACGCTATTTCTAAAATAATAGGTTCTCCGCCGGGTTATGTTGGATATGAAGAGGGGGGTCAAATAACAGAAAAAGTTAGGAGAAGGCCCTATAGCGTTATTTTGCTTGACGAAATTGAAAAAGCGCATCCCGAAGTTTTCAACATCTTGCTTCAAATATTAGAAGATGGCAGATTGACAGATGCTAAAGGCAGGAAGGTTTCCTTTAAAAACACTATTTTGATTATGACTTCTAATCTTGGCTCTGAGCATATTGCTAAAATAGAATCACTTGGATTCTTGGGCAAAAAAGCAGAAGCCGAGAGAAGATCTGTCAAAGAAAAAATAATGGAAGTTCTAAAAGAGGAATTTCGCCCTGAGTTTATCAACAGGATTGATGAAATTATTATCTTTAATTATCTTAGCAAAACAGAAATTAAAGAAATAGTCGGACTTGAGTTAGATAAAGTTGCGAAACGATTGAAGGCAAAGAAAATTAAGATTGAATTTAGCGAAAAGGCCAAGTTATTGTTAGCAGCGCGTGGTTTTGATTCAAGCTTAGGTGCTCGGCCATTAAAAAGAGTAATTCAACGAGAAGTTCTCGATCCTTTGGCACTGCAGATTGTAACTGGTTTAGTTAAAGAAGGATACAGAGTTATGGTTGATGCTAAGGATAATAAAATTGAAATTATTGCGCCTCAGAAATTCATAAAATCCAAAAAATC
>CAYNRO010000049.1:0-2612 GCA_964399845.1 uncultured Candidatus Saccharibacteria bacterium
TACTGGTCAAGCACGGAGTACTCGGCGGAGAAAGCCTGGAACCAGAATTTCACGACTGGTAATCAGAACAACAACAATAAGACTAACAGCAACTACGTGCGTTGCGTTAGGGGAGATGGGTGCGCTTAGCTGATGCCATAGATTATTAATTATGCAAATAAATAATACTAAAATTTACTATAAGCTGTATTTACTAACAAAACATTTTTACTTTATGGTTAAAAATTTCCCTAAGGAGTATAAATATGAATTAGGCAGAGATATGATCAAGTTGTCGTGGCGCTGTCTTGATTTGTCGCTTGAAGCCAACTCAGCCCAAAATCAAAATAAAAGGATAAAAATAATAGAGCTAAATAAAGTTTATGAAAAATTAAAAATGAGAGTTAGAATGAGCCAGGAAATTAATTTAATTACGATTAATCAATTTGCGCATCTTGAAGAAATTTATTTGCTTGAAATTGGTCGTATGATCGGAGGATGGAAAAAGTGGTCGGAAGATAAAATAGAAAAAAGGCAAGCAGTTGCCGATTAATAAATTTATGGATATTTTGACATACAGTAATTTATACCGTGCCTACTTGGACTGCCGAAGAACAAAACGTAAAACTGTTAACGCTTTAAAATTTGAGATTGATCTTGAGCGTAATTTGCAGCTATTATTAGCAGAGCTTAAAAGTGGAAAATATCAACCGGGTCGCTCAATCTGTTTTGTGGTAACTAATCCGGTCCCCAGAGAAATATTTGCGGCTGAATTTAAAGACAGAATTGTTCATCATTTATTAATTAGAGAGATATTATCAATAGGAGAGCGAAATTTTATTTTTGATTCTTACGCCTGTCGAAAAAACAAAGGAACGCATCAGGCAATTAATCGGCTAAAAAAATTTATTAGACAAATTACGAGCAACGGAAACAAAAATGTTTTTTATGCTCAACTGGACGTCAAGGGATTTTTTATGGCTATTGACCAGCGAATTTTATATCATTTAACAAAAAAGTTAGTCAACAAACAAAAAAGATCACAGCACTGGAAACAGGATGTTTTATGGCTAGCAAAAAACATTATCTTTCATAATCCAGCAGAAAATTATATAACCAAAGGAGATTCTGCTTTATTTAATCTAATCCCAACGTATAAATCATTGCGTTGCCAGCCTAAAGGCAGAGGACTACCAATTGGTAATTATACTTCCCAGTTTTTTGCCAATTTATACTTAAATGAATTAGACCAATTTATAAAAAGAGAACTTAAGTGTAAGTATTATATTCGTTATGTCGATGACCTTATTTTATTAGATGTTGATAAAGAAAAATTAAAATATTTAAGAAATAAAATTAATAATTTTTTAATAAAAAAGCTAGGATTAGAATTAAATGTAAATAAGATTCGTATTCAATCTTTGGCTAAGGGAATAGATTTTTTAGGGTATTTTATTAAACCTGATTATGTATTAGTTAGACAGAAAGTAATCAAGCGGCTGAAAAATAATTTGTTTAAGATAAATTTTACTAATTTTAAATTTTTAAAGAAACAAATGTTTTTAAAAAGAAATTTAGCGATGATTAATTCTTATTATGGGCATTTTAACCATGCCCAAAGTTTTAATTTAAGAAAGAATATTTACAATAGTTATTTAGCAGAATTAAGAAGCGTTTTTTCACCTAAAAAAGGATTTAATTGCTTAAAAATGAATAATAAATATGTTGCGTAAAAATAAAGATAAAATAAAGCAGCTATTTTTAAGAAAGCTGTTTAATGGTGCTATGAATAATCAGATTAAAAAGCAGAGTTCAAATCAGCGCTTTTCAAATATTCCCATCAATATATCTATGGGCTTGCTTGTTGTCTATTTGTTGTTTTGTACCGGCGTGGTTGTGGCAAATGCTGATTATTATAAACAAGGCACTTTACTATCAACGAATTTGTTAAGCGGGCTGGAAGATGTGGCTATTATTCAATCTTTTGAATGCACTGCAGATGTATCTGCCTCGACTACTTTAAGCGTGACTTTTTCACAAGATGGGACTAATTGGGTTAATCAATATGGCTACAAGGGCTTTTATGATGACTGTCCAGACGGCTCTACTATAATTGATTTAACCGCTTTAGAATGGACTAGCGCTAATCTTTATTACAAACTTAAATTTGAAACCGCAAATACAGCCCTGACTCCGACAGTCACTGAAGTTAAAGTTAATTATTCTGATACTTATACGCCGCCCGCCTCTGGCCAAGACGGTTACCATAAACAGGGTACAGTAGTTTCTACTAATTTATTAGACGGCACAAGTCTTGATTTTTTCAACGGCACGGAAAAATTTGGTTATAAGATTGATTCACTGCCAGATGGCACTACGGTTCAGGCACAGTTTAGTCAGGATGGTATCAACTGGTACAGTTCAGCCAATGTTCTTTGGGCTTGGGATACCTTGCAAGTAGGTGGTCATCTTAGTAGTTCAGACGCAATTGATTTATCAGGGTTAAGCTGGGTTGAAAACAGTTTTTACTATAAATTAAAATTTACTACTTCTGATAGCAGTCAAACTCCGGTTGTTAGCGAAATAAGATTATCAGGGAGAGTTACAACTGTGCGAAGCAGTACCGCAAAACC
>CAYNRO010000050.1:0-2516 GCA_964399845.1 uncultured Candidatus Saccharibacteria bacterium
AAACACGTCTTTTAGACCGCCTATATTGTCTTTCCAAGCTTTATAAACTATTCCAGCTCCTCCGACTAACCAAGTTATTGGATTCGCTAATATTGCTATTGCCGCACCTATTCCAACTATTGAAACTCCTAATCCTAAAATTCCAGTAGCTACATTTTTTATTTTTGTCATTGCTTGACTATTGAAAACTTTATCAAAGTTTATCTTTTGTAATTCTTCTGTTATGCTTTTGATAGGTCCTTTAATACTTCCAGCTATTTTTAAAAATTGCGATTTTGCTACATTTGATATATTTGTCATAAGCTTCTTGAACTCAAAATTAATATTATCTGTTGCTGCTGAAAAAGCCTTTTCCATTGCTCCTGCTGAATTTCCCACATCTCCCACTACTTCTTTGAATTTTCCAAAATTATTGATCATCGGGATTATTGCCCTTGTTGCTCTGATATCGAAACCGATCATCTCAAGAGTAGCATTTTTTTCTTCATCTGTTAATCCTTGCATTTTTCTTGATAATTGGGTAATTATTGTTTCTAATCCAGCAAATTGACCTTTTGCATTAAAGACATCTACTCCTATATTTTTCAAGTTTGCTGATTTATCGACCAATCCATCAAATGATCTTGCAAGAGCTGTACTTGCTGCTTCTGCACTTTGTCCTTGCTGTGTTAGGAATGCTAACCCTCCAAAAGTTTCCTCTAACGATACTCCTAATTTTGAGCTGGAAGGTAATAACATTCCTAGTGAATTTCCTAATTGTTCGTAGGTTAGGATTCCTTTTTTTACTGTTGAAAATTGCAAGTCATAAATTTTATTCAAGTCTTTTACTTCTAATCCATATGCGTTCATTGTGCTTATTCCTGCTTTTACAGATAAATCTACTCTTGTAAATCCAGCGATTGAAGCTTTTGTACTTAAATCCAATACTCCGATTGCTTTTGCAGCTGCAACTCCCGCGGATGTCACATCATATAGTGCTTCTGCTTCATTTCTTGCAGCTTTTCCATATTTGTTTGATACTTCTAAAACTCCCGTCGAAAATCTATCTAAACTTTTTCTACTAACATCAATTATTGTATTCACTCTTGACATTTGTTGTTCAAAGTCTGAGAAGTTTTTAGTCATTACGATTGATCCAGCCCCGATTGCTGCAAAACTTTTTATCGCTGCTCTACTCATTGTTTGAAATTCTGCATTTATTTGTGTGACTGATCCTTTTACACTTTTTGAAATTCCTGTAAAAATTCCTTTTGCTTTTGCTGCATCCATTTTTAATTTGCTTGTGCCTGCTCTTATTTCGGCTTCTATTGTACCTACATTTGCCACTATATTTCCTCCTTTTTTCTCGTTGGGAGTACTACTTCTTTTAAATATTTATCATAATTTTCTTTATCAAACTTTCCATCTTTCACGAAATCAGTCATAACTTTAAAATTATAATCTTTCATTTGCTTGTATCCTAAAATATCATCAAAATTTATAGTTTCTTTTGATCCATTTACTTGTAAATAAGAATTTAATTTTCTTAGTTCAATTAAGTTTTCCCTTTTCCATTTTAGCTCAAAAGCTTGATTTTCAATATGTAAATCAAAAGGGGTCATTCCCCAAAATTCTTTAGTTGTGACCCCCATGCTTTTTGCAAATATTAACTTTTCTGTCCAGCTTTCGCTTTTCTCTCTTCTGCTTGTATCTTTATTTTTTCTTCTTTGTTTTGGGGCATATTCTCTGTCTCTCCCCCGAAGAACAAACCCATCTCTTTTCCTATCGCTTCAACATATCCTTTTAGACCTCCGAAAATTCCAGCTTTCGGTTCTATGTCTATTCTGAAATCTAAGTCTTCTAGCATTTCTTCTATATTTACATAGTCTGTTCCGACTAGAAATATGTCACATATACCTTCTAATTCAATTTTACCCAATTCTAAATCTATTGAACGACTTAGTATATCTGTTCCAGTTTGTTTTTTAAAATTATACATCGCTAAATGGTCTAACTTAAATTCTTTTATACCGCTCTTTACCTTTATTCTTTGCATTGTTCCCTCCTAATTTATATTATTTATGCTTGTACCCCTACTACTGGCTTATCTAAAATCGCTAATGTAAAAGCTATTGTTTGCGGATCTCCTGCTGTTTCAGTCCAACTTGTGATTCCTGCATTAGCTGTAAAATTCTTGCTGCCTACTGCTGTTTCGTAAGCCCACTCTACAATTGGAATTTCTGAATTTGTTACTGCTGCTCCAATTAATGCTAACTGTCCAGCTGCCAAATCCGACTCTAAAGCATATAAAAATGTACCTGTTATTGTTATATCTTGATCGCCTAATAATTTATCCTCGTATCCTGCTGAGCCGTCATTTCTAGTCGAAATTGTGCTTGTTGTTCTGTTTTCTGTTACATCTCCCATCGTGAAACACAATTTTTCCCCCCCTATTTTCACATACGTCAAATTCTTTCCTCTATATCCTTTCATATATATACCTCCTAAATATTATTTTGCCAAATCATAAAATTAAT
>CAYNRO010000051.1:0-2447 GCA_964399845.1 uncultured Candidatus Saccharibacteria bacterium
TCCACAATCTCAAGCTCATCAAATTGATAAAAAATAACTTCAATCTAATATCCTGATTCTATGTGACTCTGCCCCCAAAGCCCCGATTTTTGCCTATTTATTCAAGTGATTTCTTGTTATAATAATACAAAGGTCTAAAAAATAAACTATAATAAAAATATGAATTACAAACGTTTAACTATTTCTCTGGCATTGCCACAGTTGGCAGGCTTAATCGGTTCTTTTTTTACTGTGTCGGCTATAGCGACATGGTATGCCACATTGCAAAAGCCGAGTTTTAGTCCGCCTAATTGGTTGTTTAGCCCAGCCTGGATTACGCTTTATATCTTAATGGGTATTAGCGTGTATTTGATTTGGCAAAAGCTTGAGCAAAACGAAAAAGCCAAAGGTGCGCTCTGGTTGTTTTGGGTTCATTTGTTTTTTAATGCTATCTGGTCAATTATATTCTTTGGATTGCAAAATCCCGGCTTAGCTTTTATAAACATCATAATCATTTGGCTTTTGATAATTGCCTTGATGATTAAATTCTGGAAAATTAACCACTGGGCGACTTATCTTTTGATTCCGTATCTTCTGTGGGTCAGTTTCGCCAGCGTTCTTAATTACTTTATCTGGTATTTGAATTAACCAAATGCTATAATAAAAGAGGAATAGTGAGAATTGGTATTTTTCGGCTTAGGCCGAGAACAGACTTTGCGCAATAAGCCCGCCATCCGCCTTTGTGCGGTGGATTTGCCCGAAAGGGTAGAAGGTGCGGTGAAAAGCAATACTGGTTTACGGACGTACCGAGAGTGCTATTCCAACAAAAAACTCTTGTTAATGATAGGAGTTTTTTGTTTCTAAACAGAGTTATTCTATCTGCTATTTTCTCACAATTTTGAATTTCTAGTAGCCTGAATTCTCTTTAGTTGTGGCTCTAAACTCGCGTATGGTCTGTATGTTTGGAATTTAGGCTATGTAAAAATACCTGTCAATTCGCTTGACAGGTATTTTTACATTTGCTACAATAGAGATGTAATCAATAATCTTACCTAAAACGTGATTAACGATTTTATATGTAAAAAAATAAGAGGAGTTACACAAAAATAATTTTATTAATTAATTTATCTATTTATTAAATAATATGACTACATTCTTAAAAAAAATTCGTCAGGAGCAAGACATAAGTCAAGAATTTTTGGCTGAGAAAATTGGTGTTTCCCGTCCAACCTACGCACAGATTGAAAGTGGAGCACGAGACATGTCTGTAAAAGAAGCGCAGAAATTAGCGCGATTTTTCGGCTTGTCTTTAGAAGATTTTCTTGCTGGTAAGAAAACGTTAACGCCAAAAGTGGAACTGGAAAAATCAAAAAAATTAAAAATACAAAAAACTGAAGCCCGCGATTCTGTTCCGCAAGAAAAAGTGGAGAAATTCAAAGAAGTGCTTTTGTATATCTTAGAAAGAATAGGGGCACGTCCAAATATCGGCGAGGCAGTTGTATGTAAATTGATGTATTTTATTGATTTTGATTATTATGAAAAATTTGAAGAACAACTAATTGGGGCTAAATATATTAAAAACCATTTTGGACCGACTCCTGTTGCTTTCCCTGAAATTATTGCACAAATGGAACAAGAGGGTGATTTGACGCATGTTGTTAAGAAATATTTCCAGCATGACCAAAAAAAATATTTACCACGAAGATCTGCCGACCTTTCAAATTTTTCAGCTCAAGAAAAAGAACTTATTGATTGGGAAATTGAGCGGTTTAAGGATTTTAACGCTACAAAAATGCGTGATTATTCTCATAAAGACGTTCCGTGGATTGGTGCAAATAATTTACAGCCGATTAATTATGAAGCGGTTTTTTCTCGCACCGATGAGTTTTCCGTAAGACAATACGATGATGAATTATGACGAAACAGAAGAATTTAGACGCGATTTCAAAAAACTGCTAAAGAAATTTTCATCATTGGCAGAAGGCTTAGAAGTAAACAAACAATATAGAATTGAACTTTTTCATTACAAGGGAATAGACAGCAGAAGTATTTTTGAAATTCAAGGAGTTGGCAATACGGCTGAGCTGAAATTTTTTAAAGTCAAAAAATTTCAGTGTAAAAATTTAAAAGGGCGTGGAGCAAAAAGTGGTATTCGCATTATTTACGGCTATTTTCCAATTAAGCAAAAAATTGTGTTCGTAGAAATTTATTTTAAAGCAAATCAAAAAAACGAAAACAGACAAAGAATTTTTGACTTTATAAACATAAACAAAGTTCGGAGTAAAGATGAAGCGAACAAAAAATTGCCTTAGGGCGATTTTTTGTTATAATAAAGTCTATGATTGAAGTTGAAAATTTAGTGAAAAAATTTAATGGATTAGTTGCGGTTGATGATATTTCTTTTTCTGTCCAAAAAGGAGAGATTTTTGCTTTTCTGGGGCCAAATGGAGCAGGTAAGACAACAACTA
>CAYNRO010000052.1:0-2446 GCA_964399845.1 uncultured Candidatus Saccharibacteria bacterium
CGCTCCACAACTTTAATCACTGGCTCATAGCCAGACAACGCTTTGGTGCTTGAATCCAAAACCAATCCAATCATACCAGTGTATTGCGTTGTTTCCTGAACAAAGGTTTGTCCTCTTTGTTTCTGTCTCTCTTGAACATCTTTCAGATAAGCTAATTCGCTATCAACTGTTTCCCCTAATTCTTCTGTAACATAAAGGCCTAAATCTTTACCTCTTAACACGGATTTTGGAATTGTCATTGTTTCTGCGCGCGTAATTCTTTGCCAAACATTATCTTTAATTGCTAAAGACTCGTAAGTATAATCAACATAATAGTTTTCCTCGTCTTTAGAAACATCATTTATTCTTATTCCAAAATTAAAATTATCTAAATCAACAGACAGCAAAGCTGAATTATCAATTCCATTTTGTTCAACAATTGTTTTGCCAAAGGTTGCTTCTCTAATTGCAGGCGAGGCGAAAACCGAAGCGCTGAAAACAAAAACCAACACAACCGCAATCGTAAAAGCATTATGGTATTTTATAAACTGGATGATTTTTTGAAAATTCATATTTGTTTTTTTGTTAATTATCGCTAATCGTATTTATAGAACATCTAAATAAATTATTCCTCAATTTCCAAGAATTTGCAAAACAGGCGTAAGCCAGCCAGGACCGCACAGAAGCATTAAATTTTTCCTTAATCTCTGCTTCTTTGTTCAATTTTCTTTTATAAGATTTTACCTTTTTCATAAACCTTGCAATGGTTATTTTTCTTAATAATTTATAATTTTTAAAAATGCGATAGCCGAGAAAATCAATGCCATTATTGATTGGAAAAACATTAGCCTTCTTTGGGTTTGACTGCAACTTTAGCTCATCCTGTAAAAAGAATTTCGTTTTCTCTCTATTTTTATAAAGTTTATTTTTATTAGAATTTAAAATTATAAAATCGTCCATATAGCGGAGGTAGTATTTGTTTCCTAATTTGTGTTTCATAAATACATCTAATTCATTAAGATAAATATTGGCAAAAAGCTGTGAAGTTAAATTGCCGATTGGAATTCCTGTTCTCGGCTTTTCTTGGCTTGAATTTAAAATTTTTTCAATTAGCCAAAGCGCTTTTTTATCAGCAATTTTCTTCTTAATAATTTTTAATAAAATTTTATGGTTTATGCTATTGAAATATTTTGAAATATCGCATTGCAAGCAATATTGTTGTTCGCTGCTTTCTGTTTTTGCATTTACAGAATCAGATATAGATTTTATAAATACTTGTAATCTTTTTACCGCTTTATGAGTTCCTTTGCCTGTGCGACAAGCATAGCTGTCATATATAAATCCTTTGTCAAATATTGGTTCAATAATATTGTCTAAAGCATGATGAACCACTCTATCTTTGAACGGCGCTGCTTTAATGTGCCGTTTTTTCAAATCGCAAACTATAAATTCCCTGTAATTACCATGTTGATAAGTCTGATTTCTTAATTCTTTTTCTATTTGCAACAAATTTTTCTCTAAATCATAGCTGAATCTTAATATCTCTTTTCTATACCTTTTGCCTTTTCTCGCTTTTAAATAAGCTAAATGTAAATTTTCAAAAGAGCAAATTTTTTCAAATAAATTATTATATGTCTTCATGCTTTTTATTAAGACAGAGACCCATTAACCCAGAACGAAATTTTCTCAAACGATACTAATATTGTTCTGGGATAGAGGTCTAATATTTTTTCCATTGCCGTCAAAAACAATCATTTTTGCTTTTATATCTATGCGCGCATAAACATAAAAGTGACAAGGAAAAGGAATTAAATCCGTAGCCTTTTGTGGCACTGGCTTGTATCCGTAAATACTTTGCTCTGGCCTCCGGCTCTACGAGCCGTAGGCTCGGAGAGCCTCTGTAAAGGTTACCGGGCGCAGCGAAACCCAATGTTCGTGTTCGTATTAGAAGGCGCATTATTCAGATTCAACGTGAAAGCACCAGAATTCGTCCCATTGTTCCAATTGCCACTGCGTTTGAAAGCGCGCAAAGCGCTTCTTCCGACTTAATCCCTCCTATATCTAGAATACAGGGGATAAAATACAATTTTTCATTTATTCTATCCTCTGTATCCTATCCTCTATGTTCTATTATCGCGAACTCCTTATCCAACCACCCAGCATTTTCCCAACTTCATTTATATTCTCTGCTGCAAAAGCATATTGCCTTACATTAATAAATTTAAAATCCTTGCTTAGGCGAACTAAAATTCTCAATTTATCCAATTCCACACTTATCTTTTTCAAATAAGGACCTTTTATTCTTTCTTGATTTGCTTCAATAATACCTTCTATGATTGTTAAAAGAGAATTTTCAATATGCTGACCCAAAACAAACCTTTGCGATTTAGGAAATTTATTTACTCTCGGATACAGCCATAGGGCTAATTCATAGGTTTTTTCAAATATTGATAAATTTTGAAACATA
>CAYNRO010000053.1:0-2310 GCA_964399845.1 uncultured Candidatus Saccharibacteria bacterium
ATTGAATTCTATCACAAAAAAAGTTAGAATTAAAGCGTTAGGATAGATTATTCTAAAAAAATGATAAATCAAAAACTTTCTAAAATATTTTACGAAATTGAAGAATACTTGAATATAAAAGGAGTTGCCTTTAAGCCAAAAGCATACAGAAAAGCAGCTGGAGTATTGAATAGTATGGAAAAAGATATTTCAAAAATATACAAAGAAAAGAGTCTGAAAGGATTGCAAGAAATTCCTGGAATTGGCAAAAGCATTGCTCAAAAAATAGAAGAATACATCAAAAAAGGAAAAATTAAATATTACCAAGAGCTAAAAGAGGAAACAGCAATCCGCCAAATTATTACCCATTATTTTCAGAGCAAAGGGATTTCTCTGGAACAACTTAAAAAAGATTCGAAGAAAAGAAAAATTATATATTCGCGCTATACCAAACCAGCGAAACAGGTTTTAGAATTAGCAGGCTCTTTAGAAAAAGCTAAAAAAGCGATTGACATAGTCGCGAAATGGGCAAAATCAAGAAATCTTGATTATGCGATTGAAACTGTTTTCAAGAAATGGCTCGAAATAGACAAATTAAAACCAAAGGAAGTCGTTAAAAAGCCTTTTTTTCAAGAGAATCAAATGGTCTGGTCAGAAACAAGAAAAAAATGGTATGTTATTGATCGATATGGGGAATGGTTGGAATTCGTGGGCAAAAAAGAAGACATTGAATGGCGCACAATCAAATAACAATCATTGATTATTAATCATTAATCATTAATCATTAAGAGATGATGAATAACAAGAAAAAGATTAAAATTGTTTTTTTAGGAACTCCGGAATTCAGCTCAATTATTTTAGATAAACTTATAGAAAACAACTATAAGCCTATTTTAGTTATTACTGCGCCAGACAAGCCTGTTGGCAGAAAAAATATTATTACTGCGCCAATAACCAAAATCTTAGCTGAAAAACATAAAATTCCTGTTTTGCAACCAAGTAAAATCAAAGACCTGAAAACGGAAATCGAAAACCTCAAACCAGACCTAGGAATTGTCGTAGCGTATAAGCAAATTATTTCAAAAGATATACTAGATATTCCTAAATACGGATTTCTTAATATCCATCCTTCGCTTTTGCCGAAATACAGAGGGCCTGCGCCTATCCAAACAGCTATTCTGAACGGAGATAAACAAACAGGAACAACGATTATTTTAATTGATGATAAGATAGATCACGGAAAAATAGTATCAAGCGCAAGCTATCAAATGCCAAACAATATAACCTTTGAAGAATTAAGCCGAGAATTAGCTGAAATAAGCGCTGAATTGTTAATTCAAACAATTCCAAAATACATAAATCAAAAAATTCAACCAAAAGCGCAGAATGAATCAAAGGTTAGCTTTACGAAAATTATTAAGAAAGAAAATGGAGAAATTGATTGGTCAAAATCAGCTCAAGAAATAGAAAAACAAATTAGGGCTTTTGACCCTTGGCCTGGATCTTTCTTTTTTTTGAAAAAGAAAGACAAAAAAATAAGAATAAAGATACTAAAAGCTTACATTTCAAAATCAGAAAATTCTGAAAAAATATCTATGAAATGCAAAAAAGATTATTTAATAATAGAAAAACTTCAGCAAGCAGGTAAGAAACCTTTATCTGCTGAAGAATTTAAAAAAGGATTTATATGGCAACAATAACTTACGCTGATTTCAAAAAAGGAGTTCAAATTATTATGAGCAATGAGCCCTATGAAATAGTTGAGGCGTCCCCTATGTTTAAAGCCAGAGGCAGTTCGGTTTTACAAGTCAAGTTAAAAAATTTAATTAGCGGAAAAATAGTTTCTAAAACTTTTCATTCTTCTGATGTTTTTGAACAAGCGGAAATTTTGAAAACAAAAATAAAGTTTATATATTCCCACAAAGATAAATTTGTCTTTTCTGAAATAGAAAACCCTTCTAAGAGAACTGAATTAACAGAAGAACAAATTGGTTCTATGGCTAAGTTTCTAAAAACGAATCAAATTGTTGAAAGTATGGCTTTTAAAGAAAAAATAATCGGCGTATCTTTGCCGATTAAAATTGAATTAAAAGTAATTGAAGCTCCACCTGGAATTAAAGGAAATAGAGCTCAATCAGGAAACAAGATTGTTGTTTTAGAAACTAACTCAGAAATAAATGTTCCACTATTTATCGAAGAAGGAGATGTTATTGAAATCAATACCGAGAAGAACGAATATGTCCGCAGAATAGAAAAAACCCAAAACACCTAATTTTTTCTTTTGTTTTCTGCTTGCCTAACTTCTGCTTCGTTCATTCCGAAATGATGCGC
>CAYNRO010000054.1:0-2308 GCA_964399845.1 uncultured Candidatus Saccharibacteria bacterium
ACTTGACATACAGATATAATCGTATATAATTAGATATAGTTAATAATATCCAATTAATATCTAAACATATGATTAAAAATCGACTAACAAAACGAATTAAATTAACACCTGAAATTCTTAGTAAAATTGCTAAGATTGACGAATTTAAAGGGCTTTGGCAAGGAAGTTTACGGTTAAGTCCACAAATTCTGGGACGACTTAAAAAATCAGTTATTATTACTAGTACTGGTGCTTCTACTCGTATTGAAGGCGCTAAAATGAGTGACGAAGAAATCGCTCGGCTTTTGCGTGGCTTAAAATCAGAATCGCCGAAAGGACGCGATGAAGAAGAAGTTGCTGGCTATGCTGATCTTTTGGGTAGAATTTTTGATAATTTCAAAATTTTCAAATTATCTGAAAGCCGAATTTTACAATTTCATAGTATTTTGCTCAAATTTTCGAAAAAAGATCAACAACATAAGGGGGAATATAAAACAGTTGATAATATTGTTGTAGCTAGAAATGACAAAGGTGAAGATACAGTATTGTTTAGACCAACTCCACTCTATCTTGTGAAAAAAGAAATGGATGATGTGATTTTTTGGACCCAGAAAGAATTAGAAAAAAAAGAATTTCATTCGCTACTTATTATTGCTAACTTCATCTTTGAGTTTTTGGCTATTCATCCGTTTCGTGATGGCAATGGCCGACTTTCTCGTGCATTAACAAATCTTCTTTTGCTTCAATTAGGATATAGCTATGTTCCGTATGTTTCTATGGAAGAAATCATTGAAGACCATCAATCAGATTATTATTTAGCCTTACGAGCAACTCAAAAAAATCATAAAACTGAAAAAGAAAGCATTACGCCTTGGCTAAATTTTATGTTGGATGTTTTAATAGAGCAAACAGGAAAAGCCAAAAAGGTTATGCAAGGATCGCAACCAGAAAAATTACTTTCCGAAAAACAACAACGAGTTTATGATTTATTTATTGAAAGTGGCACTTTGGGCGTTGCCGAAATAGATGAAAAGCTCAAAAATAAAATACCAAAAGTTACTATTAAACAAGCGCTTTCGCGCTTAACAAGCTTGAGACTACTTGAACGCATTGGCCAAGGCCGTGGCACAAGATACAAAAAGATATAAAAGAGAACAGTTTTTAAATTTTAATGTTAAGTCTTTAGTTGAGCTAAACGATTAATCATTTTTTTCTTTTCTGAATAGTCGGTTTTCATTGATTTGACTATTTTGTTAAAGAATTCAATTGTCGTGTCATAGGTTGGTCGGTCAATTGGATAAGGCGTTGCGTCCTTACCACCATGCGCGAAAGAATAACGCGCTGGATCTTGGTAAGAAGGCTTTGCTCCATAGATAATTTCAGACACCAAGCTTAAAGCCCTAATGGTTTTTGGCCCAACTCCTTTCAGCGCTAATAGTTTTTCGTAATTAGCTGGTTTTTCCTCGCAGACTTTGTATAGAATTTTTTCTAAATAACGGCTTTTGGAGAAATCTTCCATTAAAATCGGATGCGATTTAAATTCTTTATCTTCTAAATGCAATAAAGTTGCTTGTTGCCCTTTGTATTTCAAACTAACCATTTGAGACAATTCAGAAGAGTGTTTTCTTAAAATTTGAATGTCTTTAATCAAGTTTGAATAACTTCCTTGAACGATTTCCGAACTAATTCTTCTGTTCTTGTTGCTTATTCTAGATGTTAAGTCTAAAGTTGGAACTTTTATTTGACTACTAATACCAGAATGCGGTTCGCAAACCAAATCATTAACTTTTTCTGAATACCAATGATAACGTCGCGCAGTTTGGTTTTTAGCATTCATTCCCTGCTGAACAACCGTCCAAGCTCCGTTTTTAGAGAAAAAGAAGCTATGATGATAAATTTGGAAATTATCTTGGACCAAAGAACTGTCAACTTTTGCTGCCATTTTGGAATTATAGACTAAAGATTGCGATCCTTGCTGGCTAAAACCAATTTGTTGACTATAATTTTCAATTTGTTGTGGGGTCTTTAAAGATGTCTTGCCTTTGCCACCGCAAATAAAAATACCTAAATCTTTTTCTCTATTACGAATTGATTCTTTTAGCGAAGCAGTTAGAACGGTTGTCAATCCTGATGCATTCCAATCAAAAGCAAGGACAGTGCCTAAAGACTGAAACCAAACCGGATCAGCAATCCTTTTAATAAATTCGTCTGGACCATATTCTTGAACAATTATTTCAATCATCTCTTGACCCAATCTAACCATTTTTTCAAACAGCCATCTTGGACATTTTCCATAGTCCAAACCAAATGTGGCAATCCCCTTTTGAAT
>CAYNRO010000055.1:0-2281 GCA_964399845.1 uncultured Candidatus Saccharibacteria bacterium
GGAGGAAATATGTAAAGAGTTTAAACTTGCGTCAGTTTCTACTGCTCATTTTCATATAAAAAAATTAGAATATCTTGGTTTGTTGCGAAAGGGAGAAAATCAGCCACGCTCATTATCTACCACAAAGAAACGAGAGATGATGAAAGTGCCAATTCTTGGCACAATTGCAGCTGGACAGCCAATTGAAGCAACAGAAACACCCGATGGCACAATATTAGTTGAAAAACAACATTATGGCTCAAATGATATTTTCTATGCTTTACGCGTTATTGGAGACAGTATGATAGAGGAAGGCATTTTTAATAGCGATATTGTTATTATTAAAAAACAGTCAAGTGCGGAAAATGGACAAACCGTTGTTGCTATTATTGACGATAACGAAGCAACCCTAAAAAAACTTTACAGATTAGAAAATAGATTTAAACTGGTGCCAGCAAATCAAAATATGTTGCCTTTTTACAGAAAGGAAGTTGAAGTGCGTGGCGTTGTAGTAAATATAATCCGCAATCTTGAAACACAGAAGAAATTAAAAACATTAGACCTATTTGCTGGAATTGGTGGAATCCGCCTCGGATTTGAAAAAGCTGGATTTGAGACAGTTTTTGCAAATGACTTTGAAAGTCAATGCAAAGCAACCTATGATGCAAATTTTAATACTTGCAAGCTTGTTGTTGAAGATATTACGAAAATTGACCCAGAAGATTTACCAGAATTTGATTTTCTGCTTGGCGGTTTTCCTTGCCAACCTTTTTCCGTTGCTGGATACAGACAAGGCTTTGAAGATAAAAAGGGACGCGGAGATTTATTCTTTTATATCGCAAGAATTATAGAAAAAAGACAACCGATGGGCTTTTTGTTAGAGAATGTAAAGAATTTAAAAGGACACGACAATGGTCGAACATTCAAAATTATCGAAAAAACTCTAAAAGATCTTGGTTATCATATAAAATCAAAAATTCTAAATAGCATGGAATATGGCAATATGCCACAAAATAGAGAGCGTATTTATATTGTTGGATTTAAAAATAGGAAATATGCCGATAGGTTTATATGGCCAAAAAAGAAAAAACTGAATATAAAAATTACTGATTTGTTAGAAAAAAATGTCCCAGAAAAATACTACTATAACGATAAACCATTATATAAAAAAATTAAAGACGATATAACAGAAGAGGGCAAAGTATACCAGTGGCGTAGAAAATATGTAAGAGAAAACAAAAGCGGTGTTTGTCCAACACTTACGGCCAATATGGGAATGGGTGGACACAATGTGCCGATTATTAAAGACAAAAAAGGAATACGAAAACTAACGCCACTTGAATGTGCGCGCATACAAGGCTTTCCAATGGATTATAAATTACCAAATTTAACAGATTCTGCACTGTATAAACAATTTGGTAATTCTGTAACGGTGACTGTTATTGAGGCAGTTGCAAAAGAAACTAAAAAGGCTATTGATGATTAAAGACTAAAAAATTCTCTAACTTTTCGGGAGATATATTTTTTAAAGTTATCCTTATCGCCAACCATCTCTCTTAATCTTACAGATTCTTGATGTTTAAGGTTTTTGCTAAAATCCCATTTGATCAATAATCCATTATTATCTAAATTTTTTGGATTACAGCGCAACTCTATACGTTTTTTGCTTTTATAAATTTTTACATTTCCATATTTATCATCAATATATCCAGAAATAAATGCTGATGCGTCAGTAAGCTTAGAAATTTTTATGCTCGGTATTATTTCTTTATTTACTTTCGCAATTGCTAAATTAATTGCGTTGCCACCTCTAATAAAAATAAAATAATAAATGTGATTTAATTTATAATCAGCGATAGGAATATTATTTTTTTCAACGAGAATATTAATCCAACCCTCTAAAATTTCTTTTTTCTTTTTTTGCTCAAAAAGCTGGTCTAGATTTTTACCTGCACTTGTAAATTTTTGAGATAATGATGTTTCGTTTGACGCTCCGTTCCCGAAATATCCATTTTTATCAGTTTTTGCTGATAAAAATTTTACATCTGCGCCAATTTTATCTTTTTCAGAGTATACGTCAATTGGATAATTACCAGCACCAATTATTTTCCAATTAAGCGCTTGAGCAACCCAACTCTCTAAAAACTCTTTCGGCGTTTGAATATTTCCACCTTTCTCTTCTGGTAATAATTCAGGTTGAGAAAACAAAACTTTTTTCAAAAGATAGTCTATAACTAATTTACTATCTTTATCAAAAATTTTCTCTATTTCTTCCTTTGTTAAAAATTCTAATACGAACATA
>CAYNRO010000056.1:0-2165 GCA_964399845.1 uncultured Candidatus Saccharibacteria bacterium
GTTGCTATGGTGGTAAGAACATAGTTTCTAAAGAATTTTTCTGGTTCTTTGACTTTTTTCGCCGACAAAGCAGTACATATGTTGGCTGGCACCGATACTATCAGCGCAACCATTATGATGCAAAAAATTATTTCATATCCAGACATTTTGTTCTCCTTTCTTTTTTAGATTAAAATTAAATTGTTAAAAATACTATTTGTTTATTCAGCCCCGACCAGAGAAGGCAATTTGTTGTCTTATCTGGTCGGGGCGCCGGGAATTGAACCCGGATCACACGCACCCCATGCGCGCATACTACCTTTGTACTACGCCCCGTAAAACTAAATTAGGGCTATTTTGTTTAATATAAAAGAATATATTTGATTACTCTATCAATAATGTTGTATAATGTAAATAGTCGGCATAGATAAGATTTTATCATTAAGCCTTGTTCTATGTTTGAGTTTTGTTATAATATAATTAAATATAAGTTAATAATAAGTTATAAATTGAAATTAAATTAATAATTTTGATAAAAACAAAAATCCGTTGGCGTAGTTTACCAGCGGATTTTTAAGTTCTGTTAATCTAAAATTTCTAAAACAAAATTAAGAAAACCAACTTTTAAAAAAGTTTCTTATTAAAATAAATAAACTCAGAGAAAGCAGTTTTATAAATTGTTCTTGAGAAATACCGATTTTTTCTAAATGTTTTAAAAGTTGATGCCTTACACCGACAGAAACAGTGTTAGTTTTTGGTACAGATAAAACAATATGGGACTTTGTGTGAACCAAACGAGTGTGGCTACCCTTACCTCCTTTTTTAATTTCAAAACCAAGCCGTTTAACGGCTCGGATAAATTCTTTGGAAGAAAAGACAGGCAGTTTTCCACTCATTAAAAATTAATTAGTTGCTAATTCAAGTTGGAGTTCGCCTTCTACTTTGAGGAGCGAAGGATCAGATAACCTAGCAGGTAAGCCAAAATAAGTAAAGATAGAATCTTTCATATTCAAAATAGCTTGCTCTTGGGTTTTACCTTGAGAATAGCAACCGGAAATATCAGGAGAATCAGTCCACCAAATACCATCTTCTCCTAAATGAACTCGAATAGTAAATTTTTTAGGGATTTGTTCTAAGCCTTCCATATATTAATATTATATATTGGTTAAAAATTGATGTCAAATTCAAGAACTGATTATTTCATTTTTCCCATTGCTTTCATGCATTTGGCACAAGCCAAAACCCGCTTACCTCTGAATTGTTTATAAGCTGGTTTCTCTATATCGTCTGGAACTTTAAGCCATTGTAGATTTGGATATTTTCTCCTTTTCACAGTAGGGTTATACCTTCCCCTAAGCTTTTCTCTGTTCCCGACCATTATTGACCCTTTGCCACAAATTGCGCAAGTTTTTGCCATAGAATAATTTTAATTTTAATACATCAACATCTTAACAGAGTTTTTATTTTTTTTCAAGTTATGCTATTCTAAAGAAGGATATGGAATATCTGTTTTTAATTATTGTCTTAATTTTCTCGGTTGTCATTCACGAGGTTTCGCATGGAATGACAGCTAATTATTTAGGAGATCAAACAGCCAAATACGCAGGTCGTTTAACTTTAAATCCGTTAAAGCATTTAGACCCGATTGGTTCTGTTTTGGTACCTGTTGCTTTGGTGCTAATGGCAAAATTAACTGGCACTGGTATTATTTTTGGTTGGGCAAAACCAGTTCCTATTAATCCGAGCAATTTTAGAGACCAGAAATACGGAGAAGCCAAAGTAGCTTTCGCCGGGCCGGCTGCTAATTTAGCGATTGCAATAGTTTTTGGATTGTGTTTAAGATTTTTACCTTTAGTAGCTACGTTTTCAGGACTCTACTTAATGTTCGCCTATATTGTTTATATTAATATCTTGTTAGCAGTATTTAATTTAATCCCTGTTCCGCCGTTAGATGGTTCGCATATTCTTTTTACATTTTTGCCAATAAAAGCAAACAACGTGAAAGTATTCTTGAATCAATTCGGATTTGTTATTTTGCTTGTTATCCTAATGTCTTTTTTTCAATGGATAAGCTTGGCTATTAATTGGATTTTTACTTTAATAGTTGGTCATCCTTTCTTCTAAAAATTGACAATTCCTAATTTATTTGATAAATTATTCTTTAGTTTGTGAATTATTATTGATCA
>CAYNRO010000057.1:0-2140 GCA_964399845.1 uncultured Candidatus Saccharibacteria bacterium
ATAGTTCAAAAAGTTGTTAATTGTTGCAGAGAATAAAATTTAAAGGTCAAAAAAATTTCGAAAACTATTTAAAATCAAAATTAATTTATGAACCAGAATTGGATTAAAGAAATTCAAAATAGAGTCGGAAAAGTGCCAATTAGTAGTGGCAGAAACAATAAGACCAATAGAGTCAGTTTTGACGATTTAGTTTTTATCCCAGCTCAGCTTGCAAAAAGGCCGGTTGATTATTTTTGTGAAGAAATTACTTCTAAAAGGATTATTGGAAAAAATTCTAAAAAACCCATAGAAATTGAAACTCCAATTATCTTTGGAGCAATGAGCTTTGGAGCTCTAAGCAGAGAAGCAAAAATTGCTTTGGCAAAAGCCTCTACTTTAACAGGGACAATTGCTAATACTGGAGAAGGAGGAATGCTTTCTGAAGAAAGAGAATTTGCTAAATATTTGACAATTCAGTATTCAACAGGGAGGTTCGGTATCTCTGAAGAAGTTTTAAATAAAGCAAATGTTATTGAAATTAAAATTGGACAAGGGGCTAAACCGGGTCAAGGAGGATTGCTACCCAAGGAAAAGGTGACAGAAAAAATTGCTGAAGTTAGAAACGTTGAGAAGGGCAAAGATATTCATTCTCCTGCTTATCATCCTGATATAGAAAATGCGGAAGACTTGAAAAAGAAAATTGATTGGTTAAGAGAATTAACTGGAGGTGTACCAATTATTTTGAAATTGGGAGCTGGCGATGTTGAAAATGATATTAAACTAGCAGTAAAAGCTAACCCTGATATTATTGCTATAGATGGAATGGAAGGAGGGACAGGGGCAGCGCCTGAAGTAATGCTGGATGAGGTTGGAATTCCTATTTTAGCTGCTTTATCAATAGCAAGAGGGGTTTTAGACAAATTAGAAGCAAGGCAAGAATTATGGGTTGGAGGAGGGTTAAATAAAGGCGCTGATTTTGCTAAAGCTTTAGCTTTAGGGGCAGACGCTGTATTTTGTGCTTTTCCTTTGTTGATTGCTATGGGTTGCGCTTATTGTCAACAATGTTATCTGGGAAGATGTGTAAAAGGAATTGCTACTCAAGATCCAGAATTGCGAAAGAATTTCAAAATAGAGGAGGCATCTAGGAATATTGTCAGTTATATAAAAAATTGCACCAAAGAAATAATGATGATTACTGGAGCTTGTGGAGAAGATAGTGTTTATAAATTAAATAGAACTCATTTAAGAGCTTTAAATTCAGAAATAGCAAAAATAGCCAAAATCAGATTAATTTCTGAGTAAAGGTCGAAAAAATTATTAAAAAATAAAAAATAAATAACAAAATAAGCAATATGCGATTAAAAAACAAAATTGCAATTATTACAGGAGCTGGTTCTGGAATTGGTAGGGCAATTGCTTTTGCTTTTTCCAAAGAGGGTGCAAAAGTGGTTATTGCTGATTGGTCGGAAAAAGGAGGAAAAGAAACTGTTAAGCAAATTGAAAAGCAAAAAGGAAAAGCAGTTTTTATTAAAACAGATGTTAGTAAATCTGTCGAAATAGATAAAATGGTCAAAATTTGTTTAGATAATTTTAAACGAGTTGATATTTTGGTCAATAACGCTGGGATTGTTAAATTTGGAGCTTTGCACGAGATAGATGAAAAAGATTGGGATCAAGTTTTAAATGTAAATTTAAAAAGCGTGTTTTTGGGAAGCAAAAGAGTGATCCCCGAGATGCTGGAACAAGGCAAAGGGAAAATAATAAATATGGCTTCGATTGCTGGATTAGTTGGATTTGATAAAACAAGCAGTTATTGCGCTACAAAAGGAGGCATAATCAATTTAACTAAAGAAATGGCTATTGAGTATGCAGCTAAAAAAATTAATGTAAATTGTATTGCTCCTGGAATTATCAAGACAGCGATGACCAAAGAGATGTTAGCTGACCCGCAGACCAAACAATTTTTAGAAAGTTCAACCCTTTATCCTCGCTTAGGCAAACCCGAAGATATTGCGCACGCAACAGTCTATTTAGCTTCTAGTGAATCTGATTTTGTGAATGGCGAAGTTTTGGTTGTTGATGGCGGGTGGATAGCCAAATAAATAAAGCAGGGTTACAAAAACCGCGTTTTGTATTTATACAACGCGGTTTTTTTGTCTGT
>CAYNRO010000058.1:0-2113 GCA_964399845.1 uncultured Candidatus Saccharibacteria bacterium
AATAATCAATGATCAATGATCAATGATCAATGATTAATAATTAGTGATCAATGATCAGTGATTAATAATTAGTGATCAATGATAAATAGTATTATTTTGAATCAACCGACTTTGCCGATTTTTTAGTTGTTTTTTTCTTGGTTGCTTTGGTTTTCTTTTTTTCTTCTTTTGTGGGCGCAGATTTTTTCTTTTTTGGTTTTTCCTTTGGCTCTTTCTCTGTCGTTTTAACTTCTTTCGTGTCTTCTGATTTCTCTGTTGTCTCTGGCTCTCCTGTTGTGGTTTCGCCCGACTCAGACGATTTTACATCTATTTTCCAACCAGTCAGCTTGGCTGCCAATCTTACATTTTGACCATTTCTTCCAATCGCCAAAGACAATTGGTCTTCTGGAACCATGCAAATAGCCTTATTTTTTTCCATAATTTTTACACTTTCTATTCTTGCAGGCGAAAGAGCGTTTGCAATATATTCCTCTGGATTTTCTGAATATTCAACAATATCAATTTTCTCTCCTCCTAATTCATTGATCACAGCCATAACCCTTGTTCCTCTCTGCCCAACAGCGCTTCCAATTGGGTCTATGCTTTCTTCTTTTGACTCTAAAGAGATTTTTGAACGAGACCCCGCTTCTCTGGCGATTGACCTTATCTTTATTAATTCTTGAGAAATTTCAGGAACCTCTAGCTCAAAAAGTTTGGATATTATTTTTGGATAAGCTCGAGACAAAAACACCATTGGTCCCTTAGAGGTATTTTCAACTTTTAAAACATATGTTTTAATTCTTTGCCCCTGTTTGTAGAATTCACCTCTAATTTGTTCTTCTTTTGGCATAATTCCTAAAATTTTACCAATATCGATGTGTATATTAGAATTATCAATTCGTTGAACAATTCCTGATATAATTTCTCCTTCTTTTGATTTATACTCCTCGAAAATCGTTTCTCTTTCTGCTTCTCTGATTTTCTGTAAAATAACTTGTTTTGCTGTTTGAGCAGCAATACGGCCATAATCTCTTTGGGTTTGGAGCGATATTTTAAACTCATCACCCGGTTTAATATTTGACTTTACTTTCTTCGCCTCATCAATCATAATATGCTTTTCAGGATTAAAACGAATCTTTTCGTCTTCTTGCCCTTCACCAATATCAATTTTCTTTTTATCTTTTAATTCCTCTAATTCTTGTTCAGAATAGATCATATCTTCCGAAACAGCTATTTTAATTTGCCAAAATTTAAGGTCTTCTCCATCCGAAATCCGAGCTTTAATTATTTGCCCTTTTTCTCCATAATCTTTTTTGTAAGCAGCTGCTACGGCAGATTCAATACTTTCTAAAATTCTTTCCGGGGAAATACCTTTTTCTTCCGCTATTTGCGAAATTGCTGATTTAAAATTTTTTATATCCATAATTTAATAAAATTGTCCGTCTTCCAACGGACAAAAAATCATTTCTAATTTCTATTTTATTTTAACAAAATAAAAAAAATATGTCAACTCCTAATCCTTAGGCATTTTTAAAAATTTTACTTTTTCATTTTCTTTTTAATCAACTCAACCAATTTTCTTGGAGTGTAACTTGTTTTAAGGAAATATCCGTCGCCCTTGAGTTTGTTTTCTCTCTTTTCCATTTCAGGGTCAGCATAATTAGTCAAAACAAAAGCAGGAATATTTTTAGTCTTTTGGTGCTTTTTCATTTCTTCCAACACATTCATTCCGCTTATATCAGGCAAAATTAAATCAAGCAAAACCAAATCTGGCTTTTTAGATTTTCCGCTTTTTATTTTCTCTATCTTTTTCAAAGCCTCTTCTCCCCACCTCACTACTTCTATTTTAAAATCAGCTTTTTCCAAGATTGTTTTGTAAATATCAATTGTAGCTATGTCGTCTTCTATAATTAAAATTGTTTTTTTCATAAAACTTTTTGATTGAATTCTATAATTAGAACTTGGCATTAATATATCCGAACAACTCGCAAATATCAAATACCATTATTACGCTTTTTAATTATAGCACTTTCCGCCAGAACACAATACCCCCTCCCTAAAAAATCAATCTGCCGGTAATTCGATATAAAAAGAAGTGCCTTTATTTCTTCCTTCTGATTCTGCCCATATTTTG
>CAYNRO010000059.1:0-2104 GCA_964399845.1 uncultured Candidatus Saccharibacteria bacterium
TATGGGCCTCGCAAGATACTACTTCTCCATCCCGCGATTGTATTCTATTATATATTTTGAAAAAAATCAACAAAAAAATACAGAGGACGCTCCTCTGTATTCCCTGAATCAACTAAGTTGTATAAAATCTTTTAGCAATACTAGAATATTTCTGAATCTCTGGCAGCTTTTTCGTAAATCGCCAGCACTTCCTTGGCTTGGTCTAAGGTTAATTTATAGTCAGGATCATGGACAATATCATTCCGTATTTTATGTGCCCTATGAACGTCTTTTATGTTGGGCAGAGTGGATTTGTCTAATTGTTCTAATTTCTCAAGGAAATTATCTCCCTTGTAATCTAATTTAGTTAAAGCTTTATCAAATAAAGCTTCTGCTTCAATAATAGCTAATCTATATTCAGATTCTTCGTCTGCTTCTAGTCTTTTTGCAATTTTATTCCATTGCTTGAAGCTTTCTTTCAGACCAAAAGGTCTGTAGGCTGTAAATTCTGTTATTTCTTCCAAATAACGATTTTTAAGCCAACTACTTTTTTTAAGCAGAATAATTGTTGCCACAAAAAGAATTAAAGATATTACTATAAAGATAATTTTGATATATAGCATAAATCCTTTGAACTCAGGGTGGATAATAAAATTAATGATATTGCTCATTTCTATATTATTAATAAAACTTAATATATTTTCCATAGTTATATATTACCTAATTTCAACTAATTTGCCTATATCTAAAATTTGATTTTCTTCAAATGGTTTGCCAATGATTTGTAAGCCAACAGGCAGCTTTCCCGCAAAACCAACAGGGACTGAAACAGCTGGGAGACCGCTTAAGTTCACAGGAGCTGTAAAAATATCGCATAGATACATTGATAAAGGGTCTATGCTTTTCTCCCCTATCTTAAAAGCAGGAGTCGGAGCAGTTGGAGAAAAAATAACATCAACTTTTTCAAAGGCTTTATCAAAATCTTGCTTTATTAATGTTCTGACCTTCTGCGCTTTTAAATAATAGGCATCATAATAGCCAGCCGAAAGAGCGTATGTTCCAAGCATAATCCTTCTCTTCACTTCGTCTCCAAATCCCTCTGCCCTACTCGATAGATAAATATCTAACAAGTCGCTTTTATCTCTTTTTGATAATCCGTACCTAATACCATCGTATCTAGCCAAATTAGCTGACGCCTCAGATGTGTTTATAAGATAATAAGTGGCAATTGCATATTTTGTATGCGGCAAACTAATTGTTTCAATTTTAGCTCCAAGCTTCTCGAATTTTTCAATAGCTTGTTTAATAATTTTTTCAACTTCAGGGTCAATTCCTTCTGAAAAATATTCTTTTGGAAGTCCAATGCGCAAACCTTTTAATTTATAATCTATGACTTGCGATTCCTTGCCTATGTCCACGCTTGTAGAATCCAAAGGATCTATGCCAGAAATTGCTTCAAAAACAATTTTTGCGTCTTCTGTTGTTTTTGCTAAAGGTCCTATCTGGTCTAAGGAAGATGCAAGAGCAGCCAAACCATAACGGGAAACTGCTCCATAGGTCGGTTTAAGCCCAACCGTGCCACAGAACGAAGCTGGCTGGCGTACAGAACCACCTGTGTCAGAACCTAAAGCAAAAGAACATAGGTCTTTTGCAACTGCTGCGGCAGACCCACCCGAAGAACCACCTGCAACTCTATTTAAGTCGTAAGGATTTTTAGTAGTAAAAAAAGCTGAATTCTCAGTTGACACTCCCATTGCAAATTCATCTAAATTTGTTTTGCCTAAAACAAAAGCTCCTTTTTGCTTAAGTCTTGATATACAAGTAGCATCATATGGAGCCACATAATCTTTAAGAATTTTTGAACCGCAGGTTGCTTTGATTCCTTTGACTAAAATATTATCTTTCACTGCAAAAGGAATTCCAGCTAAGACAGGGAGATTTTTACCATTATTAGCAATTAAATCATCAATTTCTTTTGCTTGAGAAAGAGCTGATTTTTCTGACACGGTTAAATAAGCAGATATGTCTTTATCTATTTCTTTGATTCTACCTAAAAACAACTTTGTCAATTCTGTGGCTGAGAATTTTTTTTCCAAAAGCCCTTGATGAGTTTCTTTAATAGTTA
>CAYNRO010000060.1:0-2035 GCA_964399845.1 uncultured Candidatus Saccharibacteria bacterium
GCTTTTTTAGAAACAAAATAGGAAAAATATTTTTTCTGTCTTGCAAGACATTTTGAATTAGGACAACGGAACATAACCTCTCCCTTAACTTTTACTATATTGCTGCCACAAATTGGACATTTTAACGGCATTTTGAATTCTTTTTCTTGGCCTGTTCTTAAATTTTTCAAAACTTTTAAAATATCAGGAATTACGTCTCCTGCTCTTCCAACAATAACTGTATCGCCTATTTTAATGCCTAACCTTTTTATCTCGTCTTGGTTATGTAAAGTTGCGCGAGATATTACTACACCGCCAACATAGATTGGCTTTAAAAAAGCAACAGGGGTCAACACACCTGTGCGTCCAACTTGAATTCTAATATCCTCCACAATTGTAGTCGCTTTTTCAAGAGGAAATTTAAGCGCAATTGCTCCTCTCGGAGTTTTGCCAACCGTTCCTAATTTTTTAAAGATTTTGTTAGAATTAACAATTAAAACAATGCCATCTATCTCGTAGGGTAATTTTTTTCTTAATTTTTGGCATTCTTCGTAAAACTCAAAAACTTTTTCTACGTTAGCGCAATATTTACTATGCTTGCTTATGTGAAAACCAAACTCTTTCAATATCTGGTGTTTTTCCCTATGGGTTTTTTCTTTAAAGTCAGTAATTAAATCATAGGCAAAAAAATCTAAATTGCGCATGGACGCAACTTTTGAGTCAAGCTGCCTAATAGACCCAGCCGCAAGGTTGCGCGGATTGGAGTAAAGAGAAAGTCCTGCTTTTTCACGTTCTTGATTAATTTTGTTAAACTCTTTTTTTGAAATAAAAACTTCTCCACGGACAATAATAGGCTTTTTAGGATTATAGTCTTTTATGGCTTTAATTAGACTCTGACTTAATTTATGCTTTTTAACCAATCCATACTTTTTAATATTTTCAATCACTTTTTCTTTATTCTCAATTTTTAATGGAATTGAATCTATTGTTTTTAAATTCTGCGTAACATTTTCACCTATTTTCCCATCACCTCTTGTTGAGCCACTTTTTAGAATTTTTCTTACTTGTTTATTTTTAGAAACAGAGTTTTCCTCTACGTAAAATAATTCAATCGCCAAACCATCAATTTTTAATTCGCAATAGAAATCAATGTCAGATGTCTCTTCTTTAGTTAAAAGCCTTGAAATTCTTTTGAGCCAGTCATCTATATCTTGTCGCGAGAAAGCATCATTAAAAGAAAGCATTGGTTCTAAGTGCTTTATTTTCTCAAATTTTTCCAAAGCCTTTCCTCCAATTCTTTGACTCGGAGAATCAGAAGTAATAAATTCCGGAAATTCTTGCTCTAAATCAAAAAGCTCTTTCTTCAAAGAATCAAGAGCTGCGTCAGGAATTTCTTGGCGATCTAAAACATGATATAAATGCCTATGATAAAAGATAACTTCTTTTAATTTTTCAATTCGTTGCTTGGCTTGTTGTTTGTCCATTTAAAAGTTCTATGTGAATAAATTTCCTAAAAATTATAGATATTACATTGTAATTAGGATAGCCCTTTTAGTGCCTTGATAAGTCCCCACAGATTTTATGCAAAGGGTATAATCACCACTTGGTAGACACCAGTCTTCATATCCTGATTGACCCTGTGTTGCTTGTAAAACTTCATATTCTACTATTTTACCTCCACAATTCATTGTAGTAAGAGGGATTTCAATACTTCCGTCAGCGTTATAGATAACATCTTGCTCTGCAAGCATTTGTTCAACGCCAGTATCGGCTCCATAAAAAGCAATAACTGAACTTTCAACTTTTTTCATTGATTTTATTTGCCCAACTAAAATCACGGTTAAGCCTAAAACAATAGACAGAATAATAGCCATCATTACAACTGATAGATACACAGAGATTCCTTTTTCTTTATTGGTTTTATAAAAATTTTTAATAGACATACTCTCTTTAAGTCTGCTAGAACCTGGTTTCAACAGACTCTTAACGCTTATACCCTTTATTATGAGTCTGCTAGAACCTGGTTCTAGCAGACTCTTGGTTCTATCAGACTCTT
>CAYNRO010000061.1:0-2026 GCA_964399845.1 uncultured Candidatus Saccharibacteria bacterium
AAACTTTTTATGAAGATAAAAAACCCATTCAAAATTATCATTTTTTCTTGTATTGTTTTTGTTTTTGGGTTTTTATTTTTTGTTGAAGGGTTCGGAGGCGCAGCAATTCCAGAATATAATGTTTCTGGCTATGCTTGGTCGGAAAATATTGGCTTGATAAGTTTTAATAGTTCAAACACAGGAGCAAGCATAAATTATGGAGTAAGCGTGGACGCTGAAACAGGTATTTTCTCTGGCTATGCTTGGTCGGAAAATATTGGATGGATAACTTTCAATCAGGCAGATTTGTCTGGCTGTCCGAGCGGAAATTGCGAAACAAAACTTGATTTAAATACCTATGAAGTTTCTGGATGGGCAAGAGCCTATCGGGCAATAGTTCCAGAAGGAGAAAGTCTTGGAGATTGGGACGGATGGATAAAATTTGATGGAACTAATTATGGTGTTTCTCTTAACACGAGTGTTGGGCCGCCCTATGAATTTGAAGGATGGGCATACGGAGGAGATGATTTTGCAGAGGAAGCAACGATTGGATGGATAAGTTTTAATTGTTCTAACAGAGGAGTTTGCGAAACCCCGGGCATTCTGGATTATAAGGTATTAACCGGTATTTCATTAAACAAATCACCAGTAGCTTCAATTGTTTGTAATCCTTTGGGTTGCGAAGTTTTTTATAAAGATCTACTTATTTTCGAAAACGAATCTTCCGATCCAGACGGTGCCAGCGATATTATAAAATCAGAGTGGTATGTAAAAGAACGAAGCGAACCTGATACTTCCTATGTGCTTAAATCAAGCTGTACATCAGACCCGATTCTTTGCAAGTATACGTGCCAAACTGATATAACATATGGGCTTTACACCGTTGCGCTTTATGTCGAAGATCTATCTGGAAAATCAAGTATTGCGACTCAAGATTTTACAATAAAAGAAGACATTGAAGCTGATTTTAGGTGTTCTGTTGATAATGTTATTTGGGAAAGTTGTGAAGGTTTTGCTATTACAGAAGGAGAGACTGTTTATTTCCAAGATACTTCTATCCCTCGTACAGGACATGCAATTAATTCATGGACATGGAACATGAACGGAATTCCTTTTGGGGGCAATAGCGCTAATGCTTCTGTGATTGCGCTTGTTGGCGATATGGATATTAAATTAAACATAGTAGACGATGGAGGCAGAGCAGACTCAAAAACTTATATCATAGAAGGAGAAATGCTACACCATAGTCCTAAATGGCAAGAAATTTCACCTTTTTAGATTATTAATCATTAATCATTTATCATTGATCATTAATTATTAATCATTAATTATTTATCATTGATCACTGATCATTTATCATTAATTATTAATCATTGATCACTGATCATTAATCATTAACTTTGCGCAAATCCTGTAGAGACCTGGTCTCTACAGAGTTACTATATTATGGATGATTCTAATCACAAAAAACCTATTTTCTATATAGTCATAACAATAATTGTATTATCTGTTGTTTTTGGATTTGCTTATTATTATTTTAAGGTTTTTAAAAAAGAGACAATAACACTAACCATAGAGAAGGAGATTGAAATTCAGGAACAAGTTGTTGAAATTATTAAAACAAGTGATTTTAATAAATGCGTTGAAGTTCAAAATGAAATTTACAGAATAGCTTGTATTAACAACATTGCTCTGAATTTGGCTCAAGAAGAACAAGATATTAGCTATTGTCAAAAAATAGACGATAAACTTATGAGCATTGCGAGTTGCGAGATAAGGGTTTTATTTAAAAAATCTCTGGACCAAGAGCATATTTCTATTTGTAATGAAACAGCGAATAAAGAAATTCAACAACAATGCAAAGATAGATTTTGGCCATTGCTTGCTGTTAAAAAAGAAAATATTGATCTCTGCCAAAATACTTTTACAGATGACGACAAAATTGTTTGCATCGACAATTATATTTTCGAACAAGAATTTATTAAAAATGAAAATAATTTTGATTGTAAAAAATTTAATGCTCAACAATCTGTGTCAGATTGCCGAA
>CAYNRO010000062.1:0-1884 GCA_964399845.1 uncultured Candidatus Saccharibacteria bacterium
AATGTTTATAACGATATTTTAAAAGAAATTAAATGATAATTATTAAAACGCCACAAGAAATTGAAATAATGAAAGAAAGCGCAGCGATTCTATCTCAAATTATGAAAGAAGTTTCAGCAAAAGTAGAAGTTGGCATCACGACAAACGAATTAAACAGGCTCTTTGAGAGCCTTGTTTTAAAATACAAGGCAAAACCCAATTTCAAGGGATATGGAGGCTTTCCTGCTGGAATATGCACTTCTGTCAACGAAGAAGTTGTTCACGCAGTACCGTCTGAAAGAGTTCTGAGGCAAGGCGATATTATTACTTTAGATGGCGGTGTATTGTGGAAGGATTATCATTCTGATATGGCGATAACTTTGCCAGTTGGAGAAATTTCTCTGGAAAACAAAAAACTGATGAGTGTTACTAAAAAAGCTTTGAAAAGGGGAATTAAAAAAGCTCGTCCTGGTAATACTTTTGGGGATGTTGGAAACACCATTCAAAGATATGTTGAGGGTCAGGGGTTTAATGTTGTTAAAGAACTTTGTGGACATGGAATTGGAAAAGCATTGCATGAAGATCCTGAAATTTTAAATTACGGCAGAAGAAAAACAGGTCCCACGATAAAAGAAGGTATGGTCTTTTGTATTGAGCCAATGGTAACCAAAGGAGATGCGCGTTTGAAAAAATCAAAAGATGGTTTTGGATATATAACAAGAGATAATTCGGTTGCAGCGCATTTTGAACATACTATGGTTGCTACTGGAAATGGTGCTCAGGTTATAACTATCTAAAATAAGGACTGTGTAAATCAACTCTCTACATTTTTTTTAAAATTTGTTATAATACAAATAGCTTAAATTTTAGGTTCATTATTTTTATGATGAGTTTCCGTAAAAAGAATAAGAAATCTAAGTTTCCGTCAGAGTTACGGCTTGATTCAGTAAGCGGTAACTGGGTTATTATTGCTACTAACAGGGCGAAAAGACCAGAAACCTTTAAACAGGAGGATTCATCGCAAGAAAAATTATCAAAAGAGGGTTGCCCGTTTTGCGAAATCGAGACTCAGGAAAATCCAACTCTTGTTATTTCTAAAGGCAAAGAAGTTCTTTGCAGGAGTTGGCAAGAATTACCAAAGAATTGGACGATCGTATCTATTCCTAATAAATATCCGGCATTTATGCCTTTAGATAAATTAGAAAAGCGCAACCAAGGGAAGCTCTATAAAAAAATGAATGCAGTTGGTTTTCACGAGGTAGTAGTTACTCGAAGCCACGAGAAACAAATGGCGCAGTTTTCAGTAAACCAGATAAAAGAGGTGCTTGATGTTTATCAATCAAGGTATATTGATTTAATGTCTGAAAAGTTTGTTAATCATATTTCTATTTTTCATAATCACGGCAGAAAAGCAGGAGCGTCTATTGCTCATCCGCATTCTCAAATAATTACTACTCCGCTTATTGATGTTGACCTGCAGGGAGCGCTTTCAAATTCTCGAGATTATTATAGAAAAGAAAAACAATGCATTTATTGCGCAATGAATAAATTTGAGAAGAGAAACAAGGAAAGGATTGTTTTTGAAAATAAGGATTTTCTTGTTATCTGCCCTTTTGCTTCGAAAACAGCTTTCCAGGTTATTATTTCACCAAAAAAACATTTATCGTATTTTGAACGTATCACAGAGCAAGAGAAATATTCTCTGGCAGAAGCATTTCAAAAAGCTTTAAAAAAACTTTTCAAAGGATTGAATAACCCTGCTTACAATTTTTATTTACACACAGCTCCTTGCGACAAAGGGGACTATGATTATTATCATTGGCATTGGACCATATTACCCAAAACATCTTTTTTGGCAGGGTTTGAGATTGGTACCCAGATGGAAATTTCAACCATTGAACCTGA
>CAYNRO010000063.1:0-1867 GCA_964399845.1 uncultured Candidatus Saccharibacteria bacterium
TTGCTGCCGGGCTAGGGTTCGAACCTAGAATCTCTTGGTCCAAGGCCAAGCGTGTTACCATTGCACCACCCGGCAATTTAAAATTATTCTACTCCTCTATTCCGATAATATCAACTATGGCGAGCTCTAAAGGTAGCTGAGGAATTGAGGAATATTTAATTTTGTTTTCCGCGTTAATAAAGATGTTCAAAATTCGGGAAATTTCTTTTGTTTCAAATTTTTGCGCTTGAGATTCAATTTTGTCGCGTTCTTCGTTTGTTAATCCGTCAAGCGCTGGATTAACCAAATCAGGACTTATTTTTATCAGCATTGCCTGTCTTAAATATTTAATAAGGGTTTTGGCAAATTCTTGCGGATCGTGTCCTTTCTCAAAAATTTCATTTAAAAGCTGAACTGCTTTGGGAGCATCTTTTTCAGTAATAAAATCAACGAGCTGGCTTACCAAATTTACATCTACGATGCCCAGTAATTCTTTAATGTCGTCTGGTTTTATCGCCTGCCCTTCTTTCATAGCTCCAGCAAAGATGAGGGCTTGCCCTAATAGACTTTCAGCATCTCTGATTGCTCCGCCTGAGTTTACAGCAATAAGCTCAAGCGCTGTTTTGTCAATTTTCACTTTTTCTTTTTTGGAAATAAATTCCAATTTTTTAATAATCTCAAGAATAGTTAATTTTCTGAAATCAAATCGTTGACACCTTGAAATGATAGTTGGAATCATTTTATGTATTTCGGTGGTGGCTAAAATAAAAATGGCATGTGGCGGTGGTTCTTCCAGAGTTTTTAAAAGCGCGTTGGCAGCATCTTTTGAGAGTTGATGACATTCATCGATTATAAAGACTTTGTATTTCTCTTTTACCGGAGTAAATTTAATTCCGTCCCTTAAATCCCGAATACCTTCAATCCCACCTTGGGAAGCAGCGTCTATCTCAATCATATCCATAGAGCTGTCTTGCATAATCTCTTTGCAGGAAGAACAATTATTACAAGGCTCAAACTCTGATTCTTTGCGATTACGACAATTCATTGCTTTGGCAAAAAGTCGTGCCGTAGTTGTCTTGCCCGAACCCCTTGGCCCTGTAAATAAATAGGCATGGGAAGTTTGTTCGGAAGAAATAGCGTTTGTTAGAGTTCTAACAATATGTTCTTGCCCTACAATTTCGGAAAAAGTTTGGGGACGATATTTTCGATATAATGCTAAATTTGCCATATATTATTTGATATATTATTTTTTAAATACTAAAAACTTATAACCCGCAAAATTCCAAGCAGATGCTATTGTGATAGCAAGAATTTTGCCAATATTTGCCCAGACCACAGGCAAAATGCCAAATTGAGGACCAAGTCCATTAACTATTAAAGAAGCAATTATAATATGAATACCTCCGCCTATTAAAGTAACAATAAAAAAGCCTGTAAATTCTATTCCAGTCCCCTCTTTTTCGTATTTTTTAAATGTCCAATACTTATCAGCTATGTATTTTACGCTATTGGCAATAATAAAAGAAATCGTGATGAAAACAGAATATAAAACTCCTTGCGCAATTTCAAAATATCCAATCAAGAAATTTAAGATGACTAAATCAAATAAAGCAAACAAAGCGCCGATTAAAAAGAATTTTGCCAATTGGAAAATAACTAAATATCTTTTTCCAATAAGATAAGCGACCCAAAGGCCTAAAAGAGCTAAAAAAGGAAACAAAATTGGCAAAAGCCAATTTAAAAAAATTGATTCTAGCGCAGATTTTTTGATAAGCCAGATAAACAGCCAAGCAACCCCTTCACCCGTAATCAATGATAGAATGATATCAATTTTTCTCATTCTTTGAGATTACCATAAATTTGGATGTTTTAAAAGATAAAAATTTGA
>CAYNRO010000064.1:0-1785 GCA_964399845.1 uncultured Candidatus Saccharibacteria bacterium
AAATATAAAATAATGGAGTTATCTAATTTTTGGATTGCAGTATTGCTAACCTCTCTCGCGGGATTATCAACAGGCATTGGAAGCCTGTTGGCTTTTTTTACAAAGAAAACCAACACTAATCTTCTATCTGTTTCTCTTGGATTTTCCGCTGGCGTAATGATATATATTTCGTTTGTGGAGTTGCTCGCGCAGGCTCAAGAAATATTTTCAGTTAATTTAGGCGGAATTGGCACATGGGTTTGCGTTACTTCTTTTTTCCTCGGATTTGGGATTATAGCTTTAATAGATAGACTCATTCCCAGTTATGAAAATCCTCATGAGATGCATAATATCGAAGAGTTAGAGAACAAGGAAAAAGCTCAAAGTTTTAGAAAATTATATCGTGTCGGAATTTTAATGGCAGTGGCAATAAGCCTTCACAATTTCCCCGAAGGATTAGTCACATTTTTAGGAACTCTTACAAGTCTTAAATTAGGATTGGCGATCGCAGTTGCAATCGCAATCCATAATATTCCCGAAGGCATTGCCATTTCTATCCCTATTTTTTATGCCACTGGAAGTAGGAAGAAAGCGTTTATTTGGTCTTTCTTGTCTGGTTTGGCCGAACCAGTCGGAGGCATTTTGGGATTTTTAATTTTAAGACCATTTATAAGCGACACGCTGATTGGCATTATGTTTGCATTAATAGCTGGAATTATGGTTTTTATTTCATTTGATACTCTCTTGCCAGCAGCTGAAAAATATGGAAAGCATCATTTGTCTATTTTGGGCTTAGTCGGCGGAATGATTGTTATGGCAATCAGTTTGTTGTTGTTTTAAGTTTCTGGCATTTTGGGCAGAAGAAGGCTGAACGTTGTCCGAGTTTTATCCTTTTTATTTTGCCTTTACAATAAGAACAAGATTGGTCTGTTTTGCGATAAACTTTAAGTAATTTTTGATATCCTCCTTTTTGACCGGCAGTGTCTCTGTAATCTACGTCTGAAGTTCCCCTCATTTTAATTGCCTTGTTTAAAATCTGACGCATTGATTTATAAATTTTTCTTCTCTCTGTCTTCGTTAAATTGTCCAATGTTCGCGCTGGATGAATTTTGGCGTCAAACAGAATTTCGCTTCTATAAATATTGCCGATGCCCGCAATCCATTTTTGATCCAGAAGCGCAACCCCAATTTTGCTTTTTCTTTTTCTGTCGCACAGTGCGTTAAATTTCTTAAAAGTTAATTTCGAGTCCAAAGCGCCGATTCCTAATTGTGAAATTTCCGGCGTATTCTGAATATCTTTTGTTTTAATTGCTTTAAGCCAGCCAAACTTACGCGTATCTGAAAATTTTAATTTAGACTTGTCTGTAAAATAAAAAATATGATGGACATATTGCCTAATCTTTTTATCAGGATATTTATCGTGAGCAAGGGTGTCCAACGGTTCTTCATATAAAAGGTACCCAGCCATTTTAAGGTGAATTAGAACAGAATAATTGTTATTCAAATCTAAAACAATATGTTTGCCAATTCTGTTGATTTTTACAATTTTAGCTTTTAAAATTGCTACTTTAAATTTTGCTAAACTAGGCCTTACTCTCTTTTTCCAGTCACTCCAAAAACCAATAATTGTTTTGCCGATTATTTTTTTATTCAAATCATTTACGATTGTTTGGACTTCTGGAAGTTCAGGCATATTTGTTTAGTTTATCAAAAGACTTTATCGTAAAGCCGAATTTACTATAAATTTACAGAATTAAAGCATAGCTTTCTTTAATAATCTCTTAAATTCGTGTAAAATACAACCAA
>CAYNRO010000065.1:0-1778 GCA_964399845.1 uncultured Candidatus Saccharibacteria bacterium
TTTGTGGACCTAGGTGGAATCGAACCACCATTTCGGCAATGCGAATGCCGTGTTCTACCATTAAACTATAGGCCCTCGGGGACAGCGGATTTGAACCGCTAATCTCCTCGTCCCGAACGAGGCGCCCTACCATTAGGCCAGTCCCCGCAATGTTTATGTTACCCAGTACTTCTTTTTGGTCATTTCGTCTCTTTTCATTATCAATTCTTTTCTTTTCTCTTTTGCCTTAGATGCCAAAGAGGAAATTTTCTTATCTGATAATTTACCTATTTTTTCAATTTCTTTTTCTAAAATCTCTTTTTTGTTCTGCTCTGGATCGGCCAGAACATAGCCAAACAAAATATCCATAATTTCTCCTATTTTTGGGCCAGGAGATATGTCTAAAATTCTCATAACATCGCCTCCATTCTGCTTAAGCATAGTAACGGAAATAGGGTCTTGTGAAACTTTCTCTATAACATACTTAAGATGGCGCAGTTTATACGGCTCTGCCTTAGGAACTCCTGAACCAATCCTGTCTGCCATTCTAACTTGTAAAAGTTCATCCATATTTTCTACTCCTGCTCCGCGCACCAATCTTCTAACAGATGCTTCTGAAACCTCGTCAACATTATAGTAAAACAGATGATAACGCACTAATTTGGTAATTTTCTCAATATCTTTTTTCGAAAACCTCAGGCGACACAGTATTTGGGCAGTCATTTTAGCTCCAATTATCTCATGGTTGTAAAAAGTGGCAACAGAACCTTGTCCTTGCTTGGATCTTGGTTTCCCAACATCGTGCAGCAAAGAGGCTATTCTGACATATTTATTAAAATTTTTCTTGGTGGCATATTCCAGAGAATGTAAATAATGTTCATAGCAATCATAAATATGATGTTTGTTCTGGCTTACCTTGTAACCTTCTTCTATCTCAGGAATAATATATCTCAGAAGCTTCATCTCTCTCAAAAGCTCTATGCCCTGACTTGCTCTGTCAGACATTATTATTTTTAAAAATTCGTCTCTTATTCTCTCTTTTGAAATCGCTTGAAGCCAGATAGAATTTTTCTTAATTGCATCTGCTGTTTTCTTTTCAATCTTAAAATCCAAAGTAGTCGCAAATCTAACGGCTCGCATCAACCTCAAAGCATCTTCTGAAAAACGGTCTTCTGGATTGCCAACTGTCCTAATAATTTTTTTCTCTAAATCTTTTTTGCCGTTGAATATATCAATAACGGCATAATCTTTAGGCTTTGTCTTTTCATCCTTAATTCCGATTGCCATTGCGTTCACGGTAAAATCTCGCCTTGCTAAATCTTTTTCAATGGTTTCAGTAAAACTAATTGAATCAGGATGTCTTTTGTCTGTGTATTTTTCGTCAATTCTATACGGAGTAATCTCAACCTCTTTTAAAGACGGTTCTTCTGAACCTGTTAAAACCGTTACAGTGCCAAATTTATTTTCAGAAAAACTCTTTAAAAAAACCTTTCCAATCTCTTCTGGTTTGGCATTAGTGGCTATGTCCCAATCTTTGGGAATAACTTTTCTTAACAAATCGCGGACGCATCCACCTGCCAGATATGCTTCAAATCCTTGTTTTGTTAACTGGTCAACAATAAATTGTATTTCTTTGGGAATTTTCATAAACTAAGCTTATGTTAAACTAAAAATTGATATTTTTCAATCTTTTTGATAAAATCATTTCAACGTTCAATGAATAAAGCCCTTGTGGTGTAACGGATAACATTTTTGCCTTCGAAGCAAAAAATAGGGGTTCGAATCCTCTCAAGGGCACA
>CAYNRO010000066.1:0-1762 GCA_964399845.1 uncultured Candidatus Saccharibacteria bacterium
TCTTCTTTGACCGCCTTGACTCCGTCCCAGGAAGAAGGTTTTTTATTTTGCTTTGCTCGTTCCTCCTGCCCGACTGAACAGTCGTTCGGGCGGGCGTCATTGGTTGATTCAATTCTCGGGCAGATTATAAAAACCTGTCTTCCTTTTTTAACTTGCGCCCTAACAAAACTATAGGATTTTTTTCTATCCTCTGGCTTTGCTATTGTTGTAATTATTTTTTTTCTTCCTTTTGGCAATTCATTGATTAAAGAAAGGTCAAGGTCGCCATAAATTGTTAGCGCAAGCGTGCGGGGGATAGGAGTAGCTGTCATTGATAAAAGATGCGGGATACCAACATCCGCAGTATTTTGGTCAAGCTCGGGTCTTGACCGATTTTTAGTTTCCTTTTTTGTTTTACATAGCTTGGCTCTTTGCTCTACACCAAAACGATGCTGTTCATCTAAGATTACCAATCCCAATCTTCCAAACTTAACTTTGTCTTGTATTAATGCATGAGTGCCAATTAGAATATCAATATCTCCACTCAATATTTTCTCTAATAGTTTTTTTCTGGATATTTCTATGACCTGATTTTTTAATTTTTTTGAATAAAATTGGTCTTGTTTGCCTGTTAAAAGTCCGATATTAAGACTAAAATCTCCAAAAAGTCTGGCTATTTCTTGAAAATGTTGTTTTGACAGAATTTCAGTTGGAGCCATAAAAGCTGTTTGCAGACCACGATTATCAAAGCTAGAGGCCAGTGGTTTGGCTACATTTAAAGCCGCAATAGCAGCTACAACTGTTTTGCCTGAACCAACATCTCCTTCAAGCAGGCGGTTCATTGGTCTTGGTCTTTCTAAGTCTTTTAAAATTTGCCAAGCAGATTTTCTTTGCGAATCAGTTAGTTTAAAATTTAATCCAGACACAAATTTCTTAATCTTTTCTAAATTAGGAGTAAAAGAAATTGCTTTTTCTTTGCTTAGTTTAGCTCTTTGCCTCAGCACGAAAAGTTCTATAAAAAAAAGTTCTTCAAATGAAAATCTTTGTTGGGCTCTCTCTGCTAAAATTTTTGAAGCAGGAAAATGAATTTGCCATAACGCTTCACCAATTCCTAAAAAATTATTTTCTTTTAATATTTTTTCTGGCAGTGTTTCAGAGATTTTATTTTTAAATTCAAGCAATAGAGGTTTTAAAATAAACCGTAGCCATCTCGAAGAAAGTTTTTCGGTTTCAGGATATATAGGAACTAATCTACCCGTATGTGTCAAGCCAGAGTTTGGCATAATTCTATCTGCAGGATCACTTTTTTCATAAATAGGATTGCTGAAATATATTTCATTATTACCAATAACTATTTTCCCTGACAGGAAAATGTTATCACCCTTTTTAAGCACATTTGTCAAATATGGTTGATTAAACCACATCGCCCTAATCGCTGCCGTGTTATCTTTTACCAATGCTTCGGTTAAAGACATTTTTTTTCTATATGTTCTGGAATTTTTAATATCTAAAATCTCGCCCTGAATAGTGCAGACCTCGTTTATTTTTACTTCCTCAATAGGGATCATATTTGAGAAATCTTCGTAGCGATGCGGAAAATGAAAAATCAAATCAGAGATTGTATTAACGCCAATCTTTTTTAATTTTTTTTGGAACACAGGCCCAATACCATATACGCTTTCAATTGGAGTATCAATATTCATATCTTTATAATAAATTGAAAACATATTTAAATCAACATTGTCTCTGAGTATCGTGTACCGATATCGGTTGTTTTAGCTAT
>CAYNRO010000067.1:0-1762 GCA_964399845.1 uncultured Candidatus Saccharibacteria bacterium
ACAAACTCTTTGGCATCCAAAGAAGCTCCACCAACAACAACACCCTGTAAACCTGTCATATTAATATAATCAAAAACATTTTTAGCAACAACGCTACCGCCATAAAGAATTGAAATTTTCTCAGCAATCTTGGCGTTATAATTTTCGGCAACAAGTCTTCTGATAAAAAGTGCTATTTTCTGAATTTCCTTAACATCGCACGGATTCTTGCTTCCAATAGCCCAAATAGGTTCGTAAACTATGCAAAACTCTAAATTCTTTAATCCAGAAATATTAATTCCATTTAAAGCTGATTTGATTTGTTTCCTTAAAACAGATTTCGTCTGGCCCTTGCTTCTTTGCTCTTTGGTTTCTCCAATGCATAAAACAGGAACCATTTTTTCGTTTAAAACAGCTTTTAGTTTTTTATTTATAGCCTCGTTTGTTTCGTTAAAATACCTGCGTCTATCAGAATGTCCTATAATAACATACTTACAACCCAAATTTTTCAGCATTAATGCTGAAATTCCGCCTGTGTAAGCTCCTTTTTTCTCCCAAAAACAATCTTGCGCTCCAAATTTTAAAAAAGAGTTTGTTCTCTTTTTTAAATTGTTCAAATAAATATAAGGCGGGCATATTACTACCTCTGCTTTTTGATTACTAGGTATCCCCTTTTTAACTAAGTCAAAAAGCGCATTCGCTTTATCTAAGCTATCAGGATTCATCTTCCAATTTGCAATAACAATTACCTTCTTCATATATTCATATCTTCATGTCTTCAATATTAATTAAAAACCTTGTCAAGACCCGAGCTTGACCAAGCTGGTCAAGCTCGGGTCTTGACCAAATCTTGACCAAACTTGATCAAATTGTGATTAATTCTTATTCTAATTTAAGATCAGGAAACTCCGTGAATTCGTTTTTATATTTAATCCAATTATAAATAGAATCTTTAGACCCTTCTTCGCCACCCATAGTTTCAAACATAAAATTTCTTTCTGTTACTGATGGAAAATTTTTCTTATTTATATAATCGAAATAACTTGACCATCTATACTTTTCTTCTAAAAATTGAATAACATTATCGTAATTTTTAATTCCTATTTCCTTCCATTTTGGCTCTATCAAAGAAACAGGATTAGTGTGAACATAAACAAAAACTATTTTCAGTTGATCGTTCGTCTTTATAATAACTGAAACAAATCTATTTTGAAAGACATAACCTTTACGTTTATATTTTATATTAAAGTATCTTCCATAACCTCCGTTTAATTTTTGCATAAAAACGCTTATTCCGTTTTCCTGAACTTGTTTTAACAACAAATGAATATGATTGGGCATAAAGCAAAAAGCCAAAATCTCAACTAACTTGTCACGATTGTCTATCAAATCAAAAGAGCTTGTCAAGACCCGAGCTTGACCAAGTTTCATATTCTCTTTTGCTTTCCTAATGTCTCTTCTCCTTTTGGTAATGCTGACAGAATTACCATTATTAAATTCGTAAATAGAAAAAATACCTCGATAATAATCGTCTATGTCTTTAAAAATTAAATTATTATCAATACCCCTAACAACAATATGATATATTTCTTCGTTAACAAATTGTTCGCGTCGAAATGGCATAACCTCAAAAATTTAATAAATATATACTAATTATTTCTATTAAAACCTTGTCAAGACCCGAGCTTGACCAAGCTGGTCAAGCTCGGGTCTTGACAAGTTCATTTGTGTTAGTTGTTGGTCAATAGATTGTATTTTTCGATTCCTTGGACATATATCTTCT
>CAYNRO010000068.1:0-1728 GCA_964399845.1 uncultured Candidatus Saccharibacteria bacterium
AATCAGTCAAATTCTGCCAAGAATTAATATCATTGGGAGCAATGGCGATAGCATTATTAGCAAACAAGCGGGATGTTTCAAGATTTTTCATAACATCTTCTTGACTTCCCCCAGATTCTGTCTCTGTTAATGCTTGTTGGGCCTTAACTAAAAATACTTTAGAAAAAACCATTTGATATCTTGCTTCCCGAGGATTCAGTTTGATTGCTTGCTGAAGAATTTCTCCTTTTTTATTAATATCAGGTTCATTCAACGCTTTAACATATTTAGCATCAGCTAAATAAACTTTAAGTCCGAAAAAAGAAACAACTATAAAGACCAAGAATAGAATTATACAGAATGTTTCCAACACTAACGCTATCTCCACAAAATCCCTTAACTTAAATTCTTTATTTCTAATAAAGGTTTTGTCCCCTTCTTCTGTCTTCAAGCTAAACCAACTAATTATTAAAGCCAAGAAAAGCCAAAACAGAAAAGACAAAGTTAATGTTTGATAATAGAAAAACTGGATCAAAAGAAGAGAAGCAAAAACAAGAAGCAATAGTTGGCTTCCACTATCCAGTTTCTTTGTTTTCTTTTTCGCGAAAGTAAATCCAAATTCTTCTCTTGAAACAAGAATTTTCCAAAAGAAAAATCCAATAATCGCTAAAAATGCAAGTAATCCCAAAAATCCGGTTGTAGCTAAAATTTCAGAGAAGACATTGCCAGAACGCTCAAAAGAAATTGCCCAAAATCCTCCATTATTAAGAGTTGCTGGTCTAAATTTGGAAACATCATAATAAAAAGTGCCTAATCCACTCCCAACTAATCCTTCTTTGACACCACTAATCGCTGTTTTTCCTGCTACACTCCAAGATTCTCCTTGTGTCATTATTCTTTCTGAAGCAAAGCCCGGACTTTTATTCAAAACAAAATTAGGAAATGTTGTTGCCATTATTTTGAAATTCAAAACTAAAAACAAGGCAGAAACAATAATCAGTGCAATCGGCAAAATTAATTTATGAACCTCTTTTTTAAGAGTCCTTTTTCTTAAAACAAAAATTACTAAAAATAATAAATTTAGAGCTAAAATAATCCAAGCTGGAGTAAAGTCAGCGATAATCAAGAGCAGAAAAGCAAAGAATATAAAAATCCCAAGCAAGACATTACGCATATTTTTTCTTTTTGAAACATTTGCGAAAGGAGCTGAAGTGCCCAAAACCATCAAGACAGCCAAACTAAGCAAAACCACTAAAAACATTGCTAAGGCCTCTAAAGTTCCTCCTACTGGACTGATGCGTAACGCTAAATTTCTAACCAATGGCTCCAACGGCTTAATCATTGCTAATTTTGCCCAAATCCCGAATAAAGCAAAATAAGCAAAAAACATTACTACCCCACCAGACCAAAGTAAAGTTTTAATAATTCCATTTATTGTTATAACTCCTGTTTTTTTGTTCTCTGTTTTTGAATCTTTGCTCTTAATCCCAAGATTATTAACAATTAAAAAATAAAATGCACCGAATGTTAAGAGAGATACAAGCCCTGTACTAAATCTCCCATAATATCCAAATAAGCTAAAAGTTTTTCCCACCGAAAAAACAGAAGAAATTATAGCTATTGCCATAAAACCCAAAACAGCAAAATCTATAACTGAGTATCTTATACTCACTTTTTTATCTTTGACTATCATCTTTAATAGCCAGACGAGTGCAGAAAGCCACACCAAAAAGAACGAAAGATAGAGCT
>CAYNRO010000069.1:0-1682 GCA_964399845.1 uncultured Candidatus Saccharibacteria bacterium
TTTTTGACGAAAAGGGGAAAATAAAGTAAAATTAAGGCATATGATAGGAATTTTCGATTCTGGTGTTGGTGGTTTGACTGTGGTCAAAGAGATTTTTAAATATTTGCCAGAATACCAAATAATTTATTTCGGGGATACGGCTCGACTTCCCTATGGAACAAAAGGGGCTGATTTTGTTAAAAAATATTCTGCAAAAATCACTGATTTATTAATCCAAAAAGGCGCAAAAATTATTATTATTGCTTGCCATACTTCTTCTGCTTGGTCTTCAGAATATCTCAAAAGAAATTTTAAGGATATCCCAATTTTCGAAATGATAAGCCCAGCAGTAGATGAAGTTTTAGCAACGACTAAAAATAATAAAATTGGAATTATTGGAACCCCCGGAACCATAAAAAGCGATTCTTGGAAAGCAAAACTTTTAGACGCTAAACCAAGTTTAAAAATCTATTCAAAAGCTTGTCCTCTATTTGTTCCGCTTGTTGAAGAGGGATGGATTGATAAGAAAGTAACAAAAGAAATAATTAAAGAATATCTAATACCTTTAAAATTAAAAAGAATAGATACCTTAATTTTAGCTTGCACGCATTATCCTTTTTTAGACAAAGAAATTAAAAAAATAGTTGGCGCGAAAATTAAAATTATTAATCCAGCTCAGAGTTTAGCAAAACAAGTTAAACAATTCTTGAGCGATAATCCGAAAATAGCCTCTCAGATAAAAAAAGACGAAAAACATCAGTTTTTTTTCAGCGATGAACCGTATAATTTAAATAAAATAAGCAAGATTTGTTTTAGAAAAGAAATTAAAGCTAAAATAACCAATGAACTCTAATCTAAAAATGTTTAAGAACAAGAGAATAACAATAATGGGACTTGGTTTGCACGGAGGCGGAGTAGGAATTGCCAAATTTTTCTACAAACAAGGAGCTAAAATTTTGATTACAGACCTAAAAACCAAAACCCAGTTAAAAGAGTCGCTTGAAAAACTTAAAAAATTAAAAATAAAGTTTGTTTTGGGCAGGCATCGCCAAGAAGATTTCAAAGAGGCAGATTTGATAATTAAAAATCCAGATGTTTCATCTGATTCTCCTTATCTTATAAGCGCACGCAAGCATAATATCCCGATTGAAACAGATATTAGTATATTCTTTGATTTGTGCAAAGTTCCTATAATAGGAATTACTGGAACCAAAGGAAAATCAACAACAGCCTTTCTTTCTTATTTAATCTTAAAAAGCAAATACCCTAAAACTTTTTTAGCTGGAAATATTGGTGTTTCTCCATTAGAAATTCTTGATAAAGTAAATGAAAGCAAGCAAGCAAAAGTTATTTTAGAGCTTTCTAGTTTTGAGTTAGAAAATTTGCATAAAAGTCCGCAGATAGCTCTTATCACTAATCTTTTCCCAGACCATTTAAACAGATATAAAAATTTTAAGGATTATATTAAAGCCAAACAAGCAATTTTTAAATATCAGAAAAAAGACGATATTTTGATTATAAATTATTATGATGCCGAATCGAGAAGATTTATTAGAAAAGCTTTATCTAAAATTTATTATTTCAAAGGCTCCAATACTGAAGCTGCACTTAGCATTGCTAAAATTTTTAAAATTCCAAAAAAGAACATTAATAAAATTCTTTCTAATTTCAAAGGTGTTCCCAGTAGGCAAGAATTAATTTCT
>CAYNRO010000070.1:0-1676 GCA_964399845.1 uncultured Candidatus Saccharibacteria bacterium
CTGTATTCTTTTAAATCAGTTCTTTTGCCATATCCGTTTTCCGTAATAACAATCAAATATCGTTTTATAGGTTTTTCAGGCTTTGCATCTTTCCCGTTCGGACTTACAATTTTAGCATCTGAGCTTTGGCTTTTTATAATATCCATTCCAACAACTTTGTCTCCTTTCTTTAAAGCAATTGCTTTTACTCCAGAAGTAGCCCTACCCATTTTTCTTATCTGCTCTTCCTTGAACCTGATAGATTGACCGTTTTTTGTTGTTATAATAACCTCGTCGCTCCCAGAACTTTTTGCTACTTTCTTTAGCGAATCGTCTTTTCTAAGATTTATTGCTATTAATCCTGACCGACGAACATTTTCAAATTCTGTTAGTGCGGTTCTCTTGATTATACCATTTTTAGTAATCATTATTAAGTTTTTTGCGTCAAGCTCATTGTCTTTTTTGTCTAAAGGCATTAGGGATAAAATTTTCTCTTCAGACGAAACCTCAAGAAAATTAGAAATTCCTCTTCCGCGCGCGACTCGACTTGCTTCTGGAATTTCATAGGCAAAGGTTCTAAACACTTTACCGCTGTCAGTAAAAAACAAAATAGAATCATGCGTTTGCGCTAATAAAAAATGTTCAACAGTGTCTTCCTGCAATGTTTTCATTCCCATAATCCCTTTTCCTCCTCTTTTCTGAATCTTATATATGGAAGGATTTATTCTTTTGATATAGCCTCCTTGGGTCAGAGTAATAATGGTTTCTTCTTGTGGGATCAAATCTTCTTCAGCAATTTCTCCAACTTTGTTAACAAAAACTTTTGTTCGGCGCGCATCGCCGAAAACTGCCTTAACCTCTTTTAGCTCTTTTTTAACAACTTCATCTATTTTTTTAGGGTTGTTCATAACAATTGTCAGGGCTTTAATCTTTTCGAGAATTTCTTTCAACTCTTCTTCTATTTTCTTTCTTTCCAATTTTGCGAGCGCAGCCAATTTTGTCTCTAAAATAGCGTCAGCCTGAATCTGCGTAAGCTTAAACCTCTTCATCAAGTTGACTTGGGCATCTTCGCGATTCTTTGAATTTCTGATAATTTTTATTACCTCGTCAATCTCGGATAAACACTTGCTAAGCCCTTCTAAAATATGGGCTCTGCGTTTTGCTTTTTCCAAATTGTATTTTGTGCGCCTGTAAATAACTTTTCTACGATGTTCTATAAAGAAATTCAAAACATCAACCAGCGACATCACTTTTGGCTGAATGCCTTCTTCCAAAGTAAGCATATTAAGATGGAAGGTTTTCTGCAAATCCGAAAATTTATAAAGTCGATTCAATATCTTCTGCGGATAAGAGCCTTTCTGAAGTTCAATCATAATTCTCATTCCGTCTTTGTCTGATTCATCTCTAATGTCTCTTATGCCTTGAATTCTTTTTTCTTGAACTAATTTAGCAAAATGCTCGATTAAGCTTGATTTCTGAACCTGAAAAGGTATTTCAGTAATCACGATTCTAGTTTTGTCTGTTGTTTTCTGCTCTTCTATTTCTGCTTTACCTCTGACTACAATTGGGCCTTTGCCTTGAGTATAGGCAAATATTATATCTTGCTTTCCATATATAGCTCCGCCACCAGGAAAATCAGGACCTTTTACAAATTCGTATATCTCTTCATTTGTTTTCTTGGGATTATCGACAAGGCA
>CAYNRO010000071.1:0-1618 GCA_964399845.1 uncultured Candidatus Saccharibacteria bacterium
AGATAGCGCAGAGAAAGTAGTTGTTAGTAAAATGAAACCGGCTGATTATGAAAATATATCAAAGTCAGCACTTAATCATATGAAAGTTGTAGATGCTATGATAAATACGGCAATGGGTAGTCATATTCAAAAACTTGTCGAAAGTCAAGGAAGATCAGCTGCAAGAGAAATAGAAATTACTGCTAGAGCACGAGCAGTTACAGAATCCGCTAAAACAGGAATACCTATGACAGGAGAAGAATATATCGAATCAGTAAATCCTAAATTACACAAAAGCCTTACGGCTGGAGCTGGACGAGGACTTATTCAACCTTAATAATATTTACTTTATAAAAAAAGAGTCATTTTTATGACTCTTTTTTTTGTTAGAATTAGAATTTATTTCTTTTTTTTATCCAGCCTCTCAACTTCCTTTTCAAATTCTTTTTCATTGGACATTTTCATTGCTTCACGAATTTTTTCTAACTTTATTTTTTTCTCTTCATCTTTATCGGTTACAGGATTATCGGTCTTTCCACCGCCTATTCCAGCTTTCCACAGGGCAACAATTTCTAACAATCCTTTTTCTATACCCTGAGCTCCGCTTACCCTAATATCTGTCAAAGCTTTTCCATCTATACTCATACGCCGAGTTATAAGCTCTTTGCTAAAGGATTGTATTGTGTTCTTAAGTTCTGTGTTGGTTGCAATTTCTTCTTGAATTTCTTCATACTTCTTGCCTGTACTTTCTGCTAACATTTGAATTAAAGACCCAACAGTTTCCTTAGCTCTAATTATTTTTTCATACTCTGCTACTTCTGTTTGTCGTAATTTCTTTTGAACCTCATTCCTAGCTTTAACTATCTCGGGATCTAAATCAAAATCAGTAACCGTAACTCTCAAAAGATCTAACCCGTATCCTTCGATAGTATTTCGTATTATTTGTGTTTCTTCTTTAGGGATTCTGTTTTCGTCTAAAAGGTTATACCCTCCTCTTCTTTTTGGAAGAGCTTCGTCTATGGTTAATGTTGCCAAATAACTACGAACTGCATTTTCCAATACTTCAATAATTTTAGTTCTCCAATTATCAACATAATAAACCGATCGATAAACACCTGTTTTTGCCTTTTTCGTTTCTTCATTTGACTTATTCTTCTCTTTATTTAGCCTATTTTCTTCTTCTGAGAGATACAGTGTATCTGGATTTCTAATTTTTATAAAACCCTCAACACTCTTTGGAATAGCAGAGCCGTCTTGAAAATCAATCTTAATTGGATTTTCAAATAATTTAATGGTTTGTTCCCAAAGAGCAATTTTCTCTCTAATTTTCATGATAATCGGACAAACCCATATTAGACCTGGTTTTTTTATACCATAGAATTTACCAAAAAATTCAATAACAGCCCTTTCTTCTTCGTGAATCACCTTTAGTCCTTTCAGGCCAAAAAACACAAAGAAAAACAGAGAAATACCCGTGTATATTGAGCCAGAGACCCAGTTTCCTATTAATAGTGAAACCAAACCAATTAAACCCATAACACCTAATAAAATAGTGCTTATACCTATAATCAATCTTTTCATCTCTTTCCTCCTTTTATATAAAATTTTTAATATTAAAAATTTGTTTTTTAATTTGCTA
>CAYNRO010000072.1:0-1611 GCA_964399845.1 uncultured Candidatus Saccharibacteria bacterium
TGAAGAGTTTTTCTGCTTCGTTGTATGCTTGTTCAAGTTCGTTCACTATTTCGTTATCCAGTCTTTTCTTCAAAACTTCCAAAATATCTTTATGGAATTTGATTCTTTTTTCAACTGGCGCATTAAACCTATCAAACACCTTTGCGCCGTGTTCTTTGAATCCTGCGATATTGGATTTTAGATTGTGGATTTTATCTGCAGCGCACACCATCAATGCTTCGTAATCGTCGTGCTGTAATCCTTCTAAATATTTATCTTTTCTGATTTGCCAAGTTTCCATTGCTCCTAAATTCTTGGACGCAGGGTCATTTGTTTCTGTAACTCCCTTTACTATTTTAGTTATCTCTTTGCTAAAATCTCTTTCCATATCAGACTCAAAATAACCTGGAACATCTTCCAAAACGTCGTGGAGTAAGGCAGCGACAATAGTATTCTCGTCAGTTGTATAGTTAGACAGGATAACTGCGACAGAATATGGATGTGTTATAAAAGGAATTTCATTTATCTTCCTTTTTTGACCATTGTGTAAAATAGCTGATTTGATTATTGCTTTTTGTATTTTATTAGTTAATTGCATATTGTTCTTTTTTTTAATTAATTTTATAATTTTTATTCTTAGATTGCTCGACATCGTGGATAACGCTGAAGCTATAGTTCAGTGATTAAACGAATATATCTTGTTATCAGCTTAAACCCACGAAAATACAATCTAAATTTAGCACAATAGAAAATACTTCTGATTTTACTTCCTATATTTATAGACTTTTGGTTTAATGTCCATATGTTCTATCATTTCTTCTATTGTTTCGTGTTCACTCCTTTCCCCTAATTCTATTCTCAGTCCTTTCGTATTTAGTATTGGTAAAGCGAGCATTTCTTTTTCAAATATCCAAGAATATTTAGGTAAACTAAATCTGGTCATTTCTGGTTTTCTTTTATCTTCTTCGTTATACAAATCAAGCTCATACCATATTACAAAATCCAATCCTCCCAAGTCAGCCCCCTCTAAAAATACAAACGAATGCGAGGGTAAATCGCCGATTTCTTTCACTGCCTGACTTGTTTGTATTAAATCTTCATCACAGGTCATATATGCGCCTGTTAGCCCTACTACTCGTGAATAATTTTTATTTGTTTGATTAACTAAATAGATTTCATAGGTAGAATTTTCTTTGTTTATAATAAGGGCAACGAAAATGTTTTTAAAATTATTTTTTTTCATATTTCTTTTTTGTTATTTGTTCTCTTATCGACCTTTTAAGCCAAGAAAATAAAAAGCGGTTGGGAATCTCACCCAAGACTTATACCTCTTGGAAAGTGAAATCTCCCAACCACTTTTTTATAGTGATCAGTCAAACTATCGCATTTGGATTTTGACAGATTTCCTCAAAATCCTATTTCGCTAATACGAAAAGTGATAGCCGGCTTCTGATGCCCTGAAGCTACGGGTTAAATCCATTCAGGATCTGTATTTTTACTATAACATAAAAAATCCGAAAACACAAATTTGACGGTTTATATTAAAATTATTATTTCCTTTTTCATAATCAACTATATGTTTTTAGAATAACCCCATTCCCTTAAAATTTCAAGTCAAATCAAAAACCCCTT
>CAYNRO010000073.1:0-1579 GCA_964399845.1 uncultured Candidatus Saccharibacteria bacterium
GATGATAAAAACCATTTACCTCCGGGAATGATTAGGGTTATTCCTAAAAAACCAACTGCCAAAGAAAAGCTTTGGGTTAGGATTTTAATTTTTGGTTTGCTTTTAATAGCTTTAGCCGCTATTAGCACTTTCTGGTATTGGTATTTGGTTATAAGGGAACAACCGATTGTGTCTCCTGGACCTACAAAAGAGTGTGTTGTGAATCTTGATTGTGCAGAAGGAGAAATTTGTAATCAAGATGGTTCTTGCGAAAGGATTGAAGTGCCACAATCTTTTCTCCTCATAGATAATGTAAAAATTTTAACAGTTTCAGGTTTGAATCAAATAGAACCGTTGCTTAAAAACCTTGCGCAAGAAGAACAAGAATACAATGTTTTCACAAGAATAGTTATAGAGAAAAACAATGAAGTTATTAATTTAAAAGATTTTCTTGGGTCTTTGCAAATTAATTTATCAGAAGATTTTTACCAAAAGTTAGGAGACGAATTTAATTTGTTTATTTATTCCCAGGAAGAAGGAAATAGGATTGGTTTTGCAACAAGCGTTTTAGATAAAAATGCTTTATCTAATTTATTGGCATCCCAAGAGACTACGCTCAAAGATGATTTTAGAAATTTTCTGACATTAATGGAAAATGAGGCAGACTTTAACCCATTCCCTTATTTTAGAAACACAGAGGAGGTATTTGGTTATGTGGGTCCAAATTTCAGGTTTCAAACCATTGCGAAAAATGATTTTGGAGTTTGCTATATGTTTTCAGGGAATTACTTTTTATTCACAACTTCTTGGAAGAGTATGGAAAAAGTGATCGAAAAATTACCTTAGCCAAATATGAATAAAAAACTTTTAGAAAAATTAAAAGAAAAATTAGAGAAAGACAAGACTTTGATTGAGTCCCAGCTTCAAGAATTTGCGAACAAAAATACAAAATTCAAAGGAGATTGGAATACAAAATATCCCAGGGCTAACGAAGACAGAGGTAGCCAGTCAATGGAAGATGCTGCGGATGAAGTAGAAGAATATGCGAATCTTCTTCCGGTAGAGCATAATTTGGAATTACGCCTTGTAGATATTAATTTGGCTTTGGGAAAAATGAGAGAAAATAACTATGGAAAATGCGAAAAATGTGGTCAGAATATTTTCGAACAAAGACTAGAAATTTATCCCGAAGCAAGAACTTGTAGCGAATGTAACGAAAAATAATATGTAGGGTGCGACCCTACATATTGCCTTATACAAGAGAGTATATAATATAAACCGAATTAAGTTGTCGGTAATCCGAAAAGTTGAATCAAGATTTTTTCTTTATCTTGATTTGTTAAAAGCTGTACTCCCTTCTCTTGAAGCTGTTTTCTTTTAATAGGACTCAGCTTTTTCGATTCTGCGAAAATTTTTAAAATAGTGTCTGTATCGTCGTCACTCGCGATTCTGTTAATAGATATTTTTTCACAAGCAATGCATTTGTGGATTATCATTAATTCTCCTTGTTTCAATTTGTCATATTTATCATTCCCTTCTTGCTTAAAAGTTAAACCAATCGGTTGCATGCATGCTTTACACTTTGATTTTCTGTCGCCTG
>CAYNRO010000074.1:0-1573 GCA_964399845.1 uncultured Candidatus Saccharibacteria bacterium
TCTACTTTTAAGTTTATAGACTAAAAAATATTTTAGATAGACAGACAACCTCGCAATTCTGCGGGGTTGTTTTTTTTGACTAAAAAAATAGATTTGCTACAATAAAGCCATAAATAAAAACAATGAATAGCGTAAACGAAATCAGAAAAAATAGAATAAAGAAGCTGAATGCAATTAAAAATGCTGGTGTTTCTGTTTTTCCAAGTAGCGTTAAAAGAACCCATACGTCTGTACAAGCTTTAAAAGACTTTAGCAAACTTGCAAAATCAAAGAAACAAGTTGTTCTAACTGGCAGATTAATGTCCATAAGGCAACACGGGGGCATTGTTTTTTCCAATATTGAAGACGGAGCAGGGAATATTCAAATTTCTCTTAAAAAAGATAAATTAGGAGAAAAAGGTTTTCAATTTTTCTTGGATAATTTTGATATCGGTGATTTTATTGAAATCAAAGGTATATTATTTAAAACAAAAAGAGGGGAGAAGACAATTCAAACAAATAGTTATAAGATTTTAGCTAAATCTCTTTTGCCTTTACCTGAAAAATGGCATGGCCTGAAAGATGTTGAAGAAAGATTTAGAAAAAGATACCTTGATTTAATGTTCAATCCTGAAAGCAAGCAGAAATTTGAGGTCCGTTCAAAAATTATTAAAGAAATAAGGGATTTCTTTGAAAAACAAGGATTTTTAGAAGTCGAAACACCTATTTTGCAACCACTTTATGGCGGAGCAAAAGCAGAACCATTTAAAACCCATTTAAATGCTTTAGATATTGATTTGTATCTAAGAATTTCGCCAGAACTTTATCTAAAACGACTTTTAGTTGGAGGATTTGAAAAAGTGTTTGAAATTGGCAAATGTTTTAGAAACGAAGGTATTGATAAAGTCCATAACCCTGACTTTACAAGCTTGGAATTTTATTGGGCTTATTCAAATTATAAAGATTTAATGAAGCTTACTGAAAAACTCTTTTCGGTTTTAATGAAAAATGTTTTTGGAAGTTTGAAAATAAAGCACAATGATAAGGAAATAGACTTTAAAGCTCCTTGGCAAAGAATTGAATTTAGTCAATTATTAAAAAAATACACCAAAATAGATTTAGATGAAATCAATTTAGAGGGTCTTAAAAAAGAAGCTAAAAAATTAGGAATTGAACCAAAGGGAGAAAAAGCAGAAATTGCAGATGAAATTTATAAGAAATATTGCCGTTCGAAAATTTGGCAACCGACCTTTATAATTCATCATCCTTTAGGGGCGTTTCCTTTAGCCAAGCAGTTTGAAAAAAATCCATCAAAAACAGAAAATTTTCAATTAGTTGTGGCTGGATTTGAATTAGTGAACGCTTTTTCAGAACTTAATGACCCCATTGAGCAGAAAAGAAGATTTGAAGAGCAAGAAAAAATATTTAAACAAGGATTTGGAGAAGCCCAGAGAATGGATAAAGATTTTATCCAAGCATTAGAATATGGAATGCCTCCAGCTGCTGGTTTTGGAATGGGGATTGATAGGTTGGTCGCTCTTTTAACTAATTCTCATAGTTTGAGAGAAATAATTTTATTTCCTTTAATGAAACC
>CAYNRO010000075.1:0-1549 GCA_964399845.1 uncultured Candidatus Saccharibacteria bacterium
GCCATCTTGGACATTTTCCATAGTCCAAACCAAATGTGGCAATCCCCTTTTGAATCATAATTTTTATTTTATTTGTTTTTGTGCTTTCATTATACATTAATTAGAGTTTTTTTGATAAAGATGCTAATATATTAGCGATAAACAATAATAATTAAAAAATAAATAATAAAATTATGTTTAAAAAGTTGTTTGGATTACAAAATAAAATTCCTGATGCTCTATCAGGAGTAAATTTTAAGAAGATTTTGGAAACAATGAAGAAAAATCCAGAATTATTTAAGAAAATTTCAACAGAAGTTAAGGCCAAGGTTGAATTGGGACAAGATGAAACTGCTGCTACTCAAGAAGTGGCCGGGAAATATAAAGAGGAGTTAACTGAAATCTTTAAGGACGAACTAAAAGATATTAAGAAATAATGTTCTTGAATTGTATATGCTTTCATTAGGAATCGTTGGCTTGCCAAATGTTGGTAAGTCAACTCTTTTTAACGCTTTAACCGAAAAAAGTGTTTCTGCGGAAAATTATCCTTTTTGCACAATTGAGCCTTCTGTAGGTGTGATTTCTGTTCCCGACATAAGGCTAAATAAGTTGAGCGAATTTTCAAAATCAGCGAAGACCGTTCATACCGCGATTGAATTTGTTGATATTGCTGGTCTTGTTAAAGGAGCTCATTCTGGCGAAGGACTTGGAAATAAATTTTTGGCAAATATTCGAGAAGTTGACGCAATCTTGGAGGTTGTTCGCATTTTTGAAGATAAAGATATCGTCCATGTTGAAAACAAAATAGACCCTATTAACGATATCGATACCATAAATTTAGAGCTGATAATGGCTGACCTACAAACTGTTTCAAATAGAATTACGAGTTTAGGCAAAGATGTCAAAAAACACGACAAAGAAGCTCTGTTGGAAAAAGAAGTTTTGGAAAAAATTAAAAAAGCGCTTAATGATTCTAAAATGGCTTCTTCTGTTGAATTGTCTGAAAATGAAACAATAATTGTTAAAAAATTGAGTCTTTTAACAATAAAACCTATATTGTATGCGTTAAACAAAAAGATTGGAGGAGAAAATTTAGACGAAACTAATCACGATGAATGGAATAAACTTTTAAAATTTTTCGAAAATACCAATTCAGAATACACAAAAGTTGACGCTAAAATCGAGCACGAGTTAAAAGATTTACCAAAAGCCGATAGAATAGAATACAAAGATACCCTAGGAGGTTCTTGCGATGATATTGATTATTTGATTCAGAGGGGCTATAAACTCTTGAATTTAATGACTTATTTCACAACAGGCGAAGACGAATCAAGGGCCTGGACAATAAAACAAAATTCTTCTGCTCCGCAAGCAGGTATGGCCATTCATACTGATTTCAAAGATAAATTTATTAAAGCCGAAGTAATTAATTGGCAAACACTACTTGATTCAGGCTCAATGGCTTTGGCAAGAGAAAAAGGACTCCTTAGAACAGAAGGTAAAGATTATATTGTTCAAGATGGCGATGTTATTGAATTTAAGATTTAGGATTATTCAAAATTATTTATAA
>CAYNRO010000076.1:0-1525 GCA_964399845.1 uncultured Candidatus Saccharibacteria bacterium
TATAAAGCATTTGAATAATCAGGATTAAGTAAAATTGTTCTTTCAAGCTCATTTTTAGCTTTTTCGTAATCTTTGTTTTGATAATATATCAATCCCAATTGGAAAGACAAGCCAACATCGTAGGGAGCAATACTTTTTGTTGTTTCTAATTCTTCAATGGCTTCTGTTTGTTTGCCCTGCGATTGATAAGCCATTGCCAATTGGAAACGCGCTGGAGCATAATCAGATTTTAATTCAATTGCTTTTTTAAATTCGTCTATGGCTTCATTGACGATTTTATCCTTTTCTTCTTTTTCTTCTTCTGTTAAAAACGACGCTCTACTCAACAAAGCTATACCTGTTTGTGTCGAAAAATAGGGATTATTAGGCTCAAGCTCCAATGCTGTTCTGTAAGATGTTTTTGTCCAATCTTCTGACCCATCTATTATCCCTATCATATTTTGATAAATATATCCTCTCACAGACCAGTTCGCAACATTGTTAGGATTAATATCAGTAGCTGTCTTGGCAGAAATAACAGAGTTGTTTATTAAAGTCTGAACTTGTTGGCTAATCTCTTCTTTTGTCAAATCTGTTCTGTTGGCAACTTCACTTATTCTTTGGATATAAATTTGTGATAATTCTCTCCAATACAGGTCAATCTTTGGATTTATGTTCACGGCTTTTTCCATAGAGCGAATAGAATTTTCGCTTTCTCCATTTTGCCAAGACCTTACTCCTTTTACGTAATTTGCATCTGCTATGTATCTCTGTCCTTCCATAATAAAAATACCTAAACCGAAAATGAATATCAAAGTAAAAACAAAGGTAGTGGCTAAAGTTGTGAGCGAAGAAGATTTCAGTATAATCTCTTTTTTGTCAGAAGATGCCAAGGCAATAAAACTTGCCATTAATAAAAAGAATAGAAATTCTAAAGATAGATTGGCTTGATAGAAAAAATACCCAAATATCAAAACAATAAAACTAATAAAAACTCCAGCTCCTAATAACCACAACAATCCTGCGTCTTCTTCCTTCTTTTTTGTATTTCCTTCATCTTTTTTATCTTTGTCTGTTTTTTCGTCTTTACCTGTTTTTCCAAAAAAAGATTTTATTCCATAAAAAATGAAAAAGAAAATAAGAGCTAAAAACGAAAGGGTTCCCAATATGCCCGTTGTGCTAAATATATCAAGGAATTTTGAACCGCTATTCTCAAACCTTATATTCCACAGCGAATTTTCATTAAATTCAATCTTCTTGTATTGCGAGAAGCCATAGGAAAAAGTACCAGGACCTGTGCCCAAAACAGGATTTTCCTTGAGCGCTTGTTGTCCAATATCAAAACTTGTTTCTTGGTTTAAAAATACCTCTATATTCCGTGCAGGCATTCCCGGAACCTTAAAGCCAAAGAAAATAAAGAACAAAGACAAAACCAAGAAAAATGTCGGCAATGCCAGCCAACGATTATCAAAAAACTCTCTTTTTTGAGCAACCAAAGTAACAATTAAAGCAGAGCCTATTATCACTAACCACCATGCAATTGAGA
>CAYNRO010000077.1:0-1514 GCA_964399845.1 uncultured Candidatus Saccharibacteria bacterium
ACAAATCTACTCTTTTAAAACAAAAAGCCATTAGAATCAAACTAATGGCTTTTTTCGTCAATGATTATTTATCAATGATCATTTATCATTTATAAGTTACCAATGATAAATGTCGCACAATCTTAATAGATATTATTGCTTGCTATTGTTTACAAAGAGTGTTTGTGTCGGATAAGCAAATTCAATCCCCTCTTTTTCGAATTCTTCCTTTATCGTCAGATTTATTTTTTGTTGAGAATCTAAATGAGTTTGGTAATCGTTATTGTTGAAATAATAGACAGACTCAAAATCCAAACTAGAATCGCCAAAGTATCTAAAGTGTACTCTATCAACTTCGGCTTGTTCTACCGAATCAATCGCCTTTTTTATAATCTCAGGGATTTTTCTAAGTTTCTCCGTAGGAGTATCATATGTCACACCTATTTTAAACACTATTCTCCTCTTTTCCATTGTCTTATAATTATTTATCCTGGCATTAGTCAATTCTTTGTTTGATATAATCATTTCTTCTCCTTGCAGAGTTTGAATTCTTGTAGATTTAATTCCAATCTTTTTGACTGTTCCCATATCTGCTCCAACTATGATAAAGTCCCCTACTTGGAATGGTTTATCTAAGAATATACAGAAAGAAGCAAAAATATCTCCTAAAATATTTTGCAGAGCAAAAGCAATTGCAATTCCTCCAATTCCTAATCCAGCGAGTAGAGCAGAAACATTGTATCCGAAATTCTGTAAAATCAGAATAACAGCTACGAGCCATAAAATGACTTTTAACGTTTTGCTTAATAACTTAATATTGGAAGGGTCGAATAATTTTTCTTGGCCATTTTCCCCTGTCTTGTCTAATATCTTTTTAAGTCCATAATCAATCACTTTTTGAATCGCTTTTACGATATAATAGACTAAAACAGCGAAAATTATATAGGATATTACTTTTTCTAGTATTTCCGGTAGATATATAAATTTTAAAGCTAAATACAAAGATAAAAGCAGATAAAATCCCCACTTAATTGATTTAATAATATCTATAACTAAATCGTCAATTTCAATATTTGTCTTTTCCGCAATTTTCTCCATCTTCCTGATTGCGATTTGTTTGAAAATTTTCAAAAAAATAATCGCAAACACAAAAACCGCAAAAGCAATTAAATACGCTTTTACTGAATTTCCGAGAAAACTATAATTTAATATCTCAATATAATCAAAATTCATATCTTAATAGTACCATCAAGTCTTTTAATAGTCAAAAATCATTTGATTAAAATTTGCTTGTTTCAGTTGTTTTCGTTTTCAATTTCTTGAATTTTTTTCTTGCTGAAATAAAACAAATAAACAATCGGTAAAAGAGCCAATGTGTTGAACATAAGTAGAGCGATAAACCATATTTTTTGGCCATTACGCCCAGCTTTCCAAAGAGCAACTCCTTTCCAAGGCAGGGTCCAGAGAATTATTAATAAAAGGATCCAAGCGTTGTTAATTAAATATTGTTCCATATTTTTTGTGGTTATTGATTA